>JBJTXG010000001.1:0-2567 GCA_046082125.1 Ferruginibacter sp.
ACTTACGGCAATGCCTGGCTGATTAAGGGTTTCAAAAAAGTGCAAACATCCAATGAGGAGATGCGAGCCCTGGATAATACAAGCCTGCGTGACACGGCGGTGGTTCACTCCGAATTCAATAATCAACTCTCTCCGTCATTCACTTATGATAGCACGGCAAGCATCACCATGATCCAACGAAACAACGATACGATTCTTTACAAAAGCAACGCTCAATCACCCCAATTCGCTGTGTTCAGCGAGATTTACTATAACCGTGGATGGAATGCTTATCTTGACGGAAAAAAAGTAGACTATGCCCGTGTCAATTATGTACTTCGTGGCATGACGATCCCCGCCGGAGACCACGAAATCCGATTTATTTTTGAACCTGAATCATATAAAACCGGTAAAAAAATCAGTACCTGGAGCACCCTGTTGCTATATGGCCTTATGCTTTCCTGTCTGATTCTACAGATAAGAGGCAATAGCATTTCCGTTGCGGGTAACGAATCAAACCCCTCCAAAGAGGACTGATATGGCTCGTGTCCTGAGCATCATCTCATATCCGTTTCTGCCTCCTAAAATGGGGGGACAAAAAGGCATTGCCTTGTTCAATCGGTTTCTTTCCAAAAAATTGTCGCTCTATGCGGCAACAACAGACAACAATAGTCCAGAGCCGGAGGATATGTATACTTTTTTCCCGATTCTGGGACATCGTCAGTGGCGATATATGAATTTCTTCCTCATTTTCAAGCTAAAAAAAATAATTCGAGAAAAAAACATAACACATATACTGTTGGAGCACCCTTACTATGGCTGGTTGGGCTGGTTACTCCAAAAAATGGGTGGGGTTCACCTCATCATCCACTCCCATAATATCGAAGCCTTGCGGTTTAAAAGCACCGGGCACTGGTGGTGGAAATTACTTTGGTATTACGAACGATGGACTCATCGCTTGGCCCAGGGCAACTTTTTTATTTCGGATGAAGATCGGACCTACGCTATCCAACATTTTCGGTTAAACCCTGCTCTTTGCCATACAATCACTTATGGTTTTGACCTCGCTTCGCCTCCCACCGAGGTGGAACGACAACAGGCCCAGAAAACGATACGTCAAACGCATGGCATCCCGGACGATCACAGATTGTTGCTTTTCAATGGCACACTAGATTATACACCAAACCGGCAAGCACTTGATACCATTCTTGAGCAATTACTTCCGCGTCTGGAGAAAGAAACCGCCTTCCCGTTCAGTATCATCATATGCGGTAAAAACCTCCCGGACACCTACCATCATCTGAAAGCCTATGAACACCGGCATATCATATATCCGGGTTTTGTGGAAGATATTTCGCTTTATTTCAAAGGAACCGACTTGTTCATCAATCCGGTTGTTGACGGAGGCGGCATCAAAACAAAACTAGTAGAGGCGCTTGGCTTTGGACTCGCCTGTGTAAGTACAAAACAAGGTGCGATCGGTGTGCCTGTGTCCATCACATCCGAAAAATTATGCGTGGTGGATGATAATGATCATCTGGCGTTCACACAGGCCATCATTCACATGGCTGCTGTTGCCAAAACGGCCCCGCCAATTGGGCCAGCTTTTTTCAATCATTTTTATTGGGATACCATCGCCGGTAAAGCGGCCGCTGTTATACAATCAATTGGTAACGGGTAACCGAAATCCGTCTTTAAGTCCGGCAGTCAGTTTTTTTCGTCCTACCGAATCAAAGCGAACATAAAACACCACCCGGC
Source organism: Ferruginibacter sp. (assembly GCA_046082125.1). Taxonomy (GTDB): domain Bacteria; phylum Bacteroidota; class Bacteroidia; order Chitinophagales; family Chitinophagaceae; genus Ferruginibacter. The sequence continues at coordinate 1,738 of JBJTXG010000001.1, forward strand.
TGAGTAAGGTATAAGCCAGTAACCAGATTTTTTTTACAAATCGATAATGTTTCCGAATGAAGTATATCTTATTTCGGTTCGCGTAATAAATGTAGAAAGGGGATGCGTCGCCTCCGCTGCTCGATGAAACTTTGTGCCTGAGCGACGAGCCGGCATCATACCAGAGATCAAATCCATGGCATTGGGCACGCCACACAAAATCCGTATCGTCGTAATAACAGAAATAGGACTCATCCATCAATCCTGTTTGGCTGAATACGTCGGCACGAACCATCAAAAAACACGTGGGTGCATAACTGATCGGTTTGGATACCGAAAATGCGGGCGAATCTTTTTGTTTCATGCCTTCATGCACACCCAAGGCACGCATATGATCCATATGCCCGCCCGCCATCCACAGAAGATCGGTATCGTAATAAAATATCTTGGGCGTGATCATGGCATGAGCCGTGGCCAGACCCAGCATTCGCTCCAGTAAATCGGTTTGTTCAAACACAATATCATTGTTCAGCAATAAAATATGCGTTGCCTGATCGGCTAAAGCGGCCCGAATACCAATATTATTTCCCGCCGCCACACCCACATTGGCGCCACTGTTGATATAGTGATAACCAGCCAGTGGATAACGATTCATACAATCAGCAAGAACCTGGTCTGTTTGGGGCGAAGCGGAATTATCAACAACATAGATTGTAAATGACTGGTATGACTGCGCATAAAGGCTTCTGAAGAAATCGTCCAGTACGGCATCCGATTGATACAAGATGGTTACGAGGGCCAGGCGGGGCATCATTTCATTAATCCTTTTTGCTTCATTTCTTGCAACGATG
>JBJTXG010000002.1:0-7493 GCA_046082125.1 Ferruginibacter sp.
CCAAATTTTCCAGAGGCAAATACGATAAACCCGAAGACTAAAAACTTAAATTTAAACTGCAAATGAAAAAACACACAAACTATTGTGTTAATTCATTCTTGTAAATTACGCCATTCTTCATTATCAGTTTAAAATGATCCGTTGGCTTTTCCAATAAATTGATATTTTCTAAAGGATTGCCATCTAAAATGATAAGATCTGCATATGCTCCAACAGAAATTTCACCAAGTTTACCTAATGGATAAGGATTTCTTTCGCCACAAATACTTAATAGTTCTGCATTATCATGAGTGGCCATTTTTAAAATTTCAAAAGGGGTGTACCAACTAGTTAATTTTGTTAGAATGTGGCCTTGATTTCCTACTGTAGAAGCATCAAATAAATGATCAGTTCCAAATGCTACTTTTATTTTATACTTTTTTGCCATCTTATAGGCATTATCAGTCCCCTTTATGACTTCTAACTGTTTTTTCCAATTCGAACTTCCTTCGGGATAAGGGGTTACATCATTATCGTTTAAGAAAGGTTGTAAACTCCACCAAACTTTTTTATCAGCCATTAATTTTGCCGTCGTATCATTAATTAATTGAGCATGTTCTATACATTTAACTCCTGCCGAAATAGCCCTTCTGACAGATTTATCATTGTAAGCATGAACCGTAACATAAGTCCCCCAATTTTCTGCAGCTTCTACTGCTGCTCTAATTTCTTGCTCAGTATACTGAGAAACATCAATAGGATCGTACATTGAAATTATTCCACCTCCTGCGCATAATTTAATTTGCGATGCACCTTGTCGCAATTGAACTCTTGTCTGCGTTAATACTTGATCATAACCATCAGCGATTGCTGTCATTCCTGTTTTTGACAAGTATGATAATTCACCAGTATAAGGAACTGAAGTAGGTAAGTCAAAATCACCATGCCCTCCAGTTTGTGAAATAGCGGCACCGCTTGGGAACACACGCGGACCTTTGACAAGCCCCATATCAATAGATTTGGCTAGAGAAAAAACATTTCCTCCCATATCTCTGACAGAAGTAAATCCGCGCATTAGTTGCTTTTCCGCATAATAAGAAGCCAATAGATTCATAAATCCTATATCGGCTGAGTGTATTGACGGAGTAGGAAGAGCTTCCAACATAAGGTGAACGTGCGCATCTATCAAACCTGGCATCAAATACTTTCCGCTACCATCAATTATTGTAATACCATTTGATGTCATATTGGATAACAACGTATCAATTTTAGTGATTTTAGAACCCTCAATGAAAACATTAGATTTGAATAATTTATTATCTATTCCATTAAAAACTTGAATATTTTTAATTAAAATTTTAGTTTGGTCTGTTTGACCTTGACTTATTGAATGAATCAATAATGTTAAAATAAATAGCAATTTGTTTTTCATTTTTTTATATTTAATATAATTTTTTAATCTAACAATAATAACTATGTGTTGGGGCAAGAGTAAATATTCCTTCAACAAACGAAAATAGTTTTATAAATTTGAGAAATAATCTGCATTTAAAAAAAAAATTAAAAATCTACTCGCAAACCAAACACCCAACCATAGTCAAAATTATTAATTTGCGGCTTTACTGAACTGTCATAATTATCATAAACATATGTACTCAGTGAGGTTTTTTTGTTCAACTTGTAGCTCATCCTAAGTTCACCATCATGTCTAATTCTTTTATCTCCTCCTGTTTCAAAATAAACAATCTGCGTTGTATAAAGTGAGAAATTTGGGTTGTTAAACTTATAAAGTTGCAGATTTATAAAAAAAGGTATTTCCCAATGGCTTTTACTCAAATCATTGATTGTGGATTCTTCAGATCGGACAATTCCAGTAATAAAATATAATTGTTTTTTCTGCTCAATAATGGCGTCGTACTCTATTCCTCCTGCTATCAAATAACGAGACTCTAACCCTAATTGTCGATTGCGCTGATAAATCACACGACTGCCAATTTGCCACCTATTAGTGATTGGAATAAAAGCATCAGTTATCGCATATTCACGATTACGACTGAAAGATTTATTATTATGTGTTACCATTGTGTTATAGCTTCCAGTGATATTTAGTTTTCGAAATGAATACATCAATCCAAAATCACCATTTATTAAACCTATATCGTTTGATTTGGAATAATTGTAGCCTACTGCAATATAACTTGACATAGGTTTGATTGATTTTGAATTAAAAGGTATTATACTGACTATTTTTGTAAATAAAATGTTGTTAGTTGTATCATTAATGATAGTAAGCGTGTAATCATGATTTGATTTCATTTCTCCATAATAAACCTGACCACCTTCTGTTACTATTCGATACTCTTTTAAATTACCAACCACCGCCTTTATCTTTTCAATTTTAATATTAACCAAACCAACATCTAAAACATAGAAATTAACAAAACCCTTTTGCCAACTTAAAAACATGCCTGTTAATATTTGATTATTTTTCAATATTAGAGAGTCGGGCACCTGACCATTTACCTTATCCTTTGTAAAAATAAATAAAGCCAGTATTAATATTTTCTTTATTATTTTCATAATTTAAATTATTAAATAAAATAAGCAGCTAGTTATTTCTTAAATGAATCAAACCATTTTTTCCACTCAGCCGCTGCTCGTGCGAAAGTCTTTCTATGATTGGAATCAATCCCAGTGGAAATAGACTCTACATTAATATTTCCCATAGCTTTTTGATAATACGATGGTAACTTAGCTAAGCCAATTGTTAAACACTCATCTTGATCTCCATAATACATTCTTAATGGTGTTTTTATATCCCATTTATATGGATGCATCTGGCTAATTAATTTTCCATATTCTGATTGTTTATAATACAATGAATTAAAATATTCAGGCCGAATCAATGAATGTAAATCTAGTGGAAATTCCGAATAATGAAGGGTTGTATCTTTTAAATAAACTCTTTTAGCCAACTCGAATTGACTTGGATTAAAAAGACCCTTTGCTAATCCTGGTTTTTGATAATACTCTTCAAATGAAAATGCAGTAAGTATAAACATAGTAGTGACCCATGGAGCATCAATCTTTCGAGGGTGTTGCAAAAATCCATTTGTCATTATGTAGCCATCGCATTGAGCTGCAGCGGTACCAGCGGCTGATACTTTTACACCAGCACTCTCAAGTTTTTCAAGAAAACTCATTGTAATAACACCACCTTGCGACCAACCTGTTACAAATAAACTTGAAATAGCAATACCTTCTTTTTCAAGTATCAATTTAGCTGCCTCATACATATCATATGATGCTTGAGTCTGGCTTCCAATAACTATATAACTATCGTTTTCTTTTGAATCACCCATTCCAAAGTAATCAGCACCAATAACGACGTAGCCTTGTCCTGCAAATTGAGCAATCATCAATCTTGTTTCAAAAGATTGATCGGGATAAGATGGAACTTGATATTTTCCAAAAACAGTTCCATGTTGGTAAGAAACCATTGGCATTATTTGAGTGTGAACAACAGGTATAGCAATTAACCCAGTTGCTATCGTCGGCCTATTGTTTTGCTCTGGTATTACAGACTGATATTCAACACGATATAGATTAACAGTATTTTTCGGATTATCACATACAAATTTCTCATCAATTTCCTCAGGGACCTCTTTGTTTATAACATTTGACAAACGATTAATGTCATAGGTTCCAATGAGTAGATAACGAATATTAGGGGAAACATTTACATAGACCCCTTTTGTTGATGCAAAAGTTTGAAACGATTGTAAAATAAAAAAAACAATAAATACAAAAAAAGCTTTAGTAACACTTAATGCCATAATCTTTGTTTTATTTAGATTTATTATGTTGATAAAGTTACTCATTTATTTTAATCAAGAAATTTTAACTGAGAAAGGTTGAAATCGAACCATCTAGAAATTCCGAACATTTGATAAAGAGATTTTTTGCAGAAAGTATCATTATTCGCAGCTTTGTGAAAAAAGTACTCTTCTGAAATTGGAAACCAAATCCAACTACACTTAATACCGAAACATCATTTAGTTAAGCACTACTTTCCGATACAAAACTTACTGAAAATATAATCCAACTTGTCTTCACTGGTTACCTCTCCTGTTATCTCTCCTATCCACGTTAGCGCTGTACGAATGTCAATGGCGAGTAAATCACCGGTACGATTCTTGGATAACCCATGTCGAATATCGTCAATAGCTATTTGTAGTTTTTGCAGGGCTTCTAGATGACGCGCATTGGTTACTACCGTTTGATCAACGTGAACACGGTTGCCTAGCATGCAGCGCTGGATTTGTTTTTTCAAGACATCGATTCCTAGTCCGGATTTGGCTGCTAAAAAAACTGTTTGAGAATCCTCATCAACATATACAGATTGGTTTACGAGGTCCGCTTTGTTTGCTATAAGTAAATACCGTATCGCTTCATGCTTGAAACGATTTTTTGCTGATTCAATTTGCTCAGCGGTCTCCTCTTTTAAATCGTATACATACAAAACTAAATCAGCCGATCGCATCTTCTCCAGGCTTTTGGCGATGCCAATACGCTCGATAACATCTTCACTTTCTTCCCGGATACCAGCCGTGTCGATGAAATGATACCGAATGCCATCAATAATCAAACTCTCTTCCACCGTATCTCGGGTTGTACCGGCAATGTCACTCACAATCGCACGTTCTTCATTCAGCAAGGCATTTAATAACGTTGATTTACCCGCATTGGGCTTGCCAATAATGGCAATGCGTATGCCATTTCGAACCACATTGCCCAAAATAAACGAATCAATTAACGTGCGTGTAACCCGGTCAATCTCCTCAATCAGAGAAAGAAAGGTCGATCGATCGGCAAATTCAACATCTTCTGTTGCAAAATCAAGTTCCAACTCAATCAAAGATGCAAACCGAATTAATTGCTCCCGTAGCTGATGAAGCGTTTTGGAAAAGCCGCCACGGAGACCATGCAACGCCGATTTCTGAGCAGCTTCACTGTCGGCATGAATCAGATCAGCAACCGACTCAGCCTGGGCTAAATCCAACTTTCCGTTCAGAAAAGCTCGCTGGGTAAACTCCCCCGGTTGAGCCATGCGGGCACCTTGTTGCACCAGGGCATCTAACACCTTTTGAAGAATCAGCGGATTGCCATGGGTGCTGATTTCAATACTGTCTTCGCCGGTATAACTATTTGGCGCTTTGAACAATGAGAGCAATACCTCATCCAAAAGGTTGCCTTTTAAAGAGAGTGTGCCATAATGGAGAGTATGAGATTGCTGCTGGGTTAAGTTTTTGCTAGGAAATAAAGCTTGTACAACTTTTATAGTATCCCTTCCGGAAACTCGAACAACGGCAATGGCTGATGTCCCTGCTGGCGTAATTGGAGCTACAATCGTATCATCCCACCCCGTCCATTTTTCCATACAGCAAAAGTAATCACAAGGCAGGCAATCTAAATGAAAAAAGCCCTAATTATAGGGCTTTATATGAAGTTTGAACTTATTTCTTATTGAACAAGCCAGGTGATGGGCTGACGTTTGTAACAGGTAACTTGACGTCCGTTTTGTTCTCCGGGCCTCCATTTTTTTGATTTCTTAATCACTCGGATGGCTTCATTAGCTAAGCCATAGCCAGGATCCGTCTCGGCAACAATATCACTGATAGAACCGTCTTTCGATACTATAAAGCGAACAATAACGGTATATGAACCAGCTTCTGCACCATTTTCAGACGGTAGGTCAGCGTTCAAATTACTTGAAAGAAAATTAATCCAATTTCCATCATATTGGGCTTCTACTTCTACTTTTTGGAAAACCTTGTCTTCATCGTCTGTTACGGGTGGAGTCACAACAGCTGATGATTCTTCAACAACCGGAACGGAAACCACTTGATCATTGTCCGATTCTTTCGTAACTGTACTGATTGCTTGATCTTCTTTAATTTCCTCGATTTTTTCTTCAGGCTTCACTTCCTCATCCGGTACGATTTTAGGCGGTGTAAATTTAACCTGGTTTACTTCAGGAGGTGGTGGCGCTTTGGGAGGTGGCGGTGGCGGAGGTGGTGGCGGCGGTGGTGGCGCATCGTTTACTTTTGCCAGCTCTGTATCCATTACATCAATATCATTACCGGATGTATTACCCCCGATGACATTGGACAAAACAGACCCTAAAAAAATGAGTAGTATGATAGCCATGGTTGCGATTAGGGAAACTAACAATCGCCTTGTATATTTCTGACGCAACTCATAGGCTCCATATTCTTTATTTCTGCCATCAAATAGAATGTCCAGAAAGTCTGATTGTAATATTTTATTTACTTCCATGGTATACGATTTTTAAGAAGATGCCAGGTATGTACAAATTCCATAAAATTATTTGATGCCGTTGGCAATCTCAGTTAACTCGATCAGCTTTTGCTCAGCTGGCGTGATATCAACCTCAGCATAGTGTCCGGGCGGCACATTACAGATAATCATCTCATCGAGAATACCGATCACATCTTTGAACTTTGACTCTTTATCAGCTTTTATTATATACATGAGATCATCAATGGAGGTATTTTTCTTTTTCTGTACAATCAGTTCCCGGATTTGCTTGTGATTGGATGATTTAAATTGTTCGCTCAACTTATCTTCTTCCAGGCGACCATAGTAGTAATATACCTGGTTCGCTTTACCAAGCAGGATGGTCATTGCACCGGATTCTTTTACCTTGATTTCCTTGTTTGGATCATCCTTGGGTTCATTCATATTCATCGCGGTGGGCTGGCTCATGGTAGTGGTGAACACGAAAAACGTGATTAACAGAAAACCTAGATCCACCATAGGGGTAAGATCGATGCGAGTAGAAAGCTTTTTTGATTTTTTGACGCCGGGGCCTTTCTTGTGTCCACCCCCCGACGAGGTATCCATTTCTGCCATATCAATAGGTTTTTATTCTATTTTGGTGGGTTCAAATAAAGTTCAGATCCAACAGGGACCGGAGTTCCCGATGTTACTATTCGGAATTTAAAAATTTCGTTGGTCTTGAAAGCCCTCTTTACATCTCTATAAACGGGATAAAAGGCCTCGCCATCTCCCTTTACCAAAAGCATTTCTTGAAAAGTTCGCATGTCTGTGTTCGCGTAGGCCGTTTTTACAGCTCTAATCCATAGTGATAACTCATTACTGATGCTGTCGGTTGGTATACCAGGCAATTTGGATGCAGGAATACTACTTCCCTTTTGCAGAAAACTTTTGAGTTGATTAAACGGCGTTCCGATGAATGGCGCTTTTTCCAGCATGGCTTTCTCTCCGGGTGTCAATCCCAGTCCTTTAATGGTATCAATGGCATTAACAATGCTCATTCTCTTGGTTTCATCACCAAACATCAGGAAAGTTCGACCGTCTTGTGTCACCGTCAGAAGGATGGACTTTTCCGGCGTTGCTTTGGATGAAACAGAGCTCGGCGGTGTTACCGCTAGTGCCTCTGGAGGCTTTTGCTTGGTTGCCAAAATGAA
>JBJTXG010000003.1:0-4583 GCA_046082125.1 Ferruginibacter sp.
GAGATGCGCCAATAGTACCAAAATAATGGCGAATGCCCGGATAGTATCCAGTCGGGTATTACGTGTGGATTCGATATTCAACGGCAAGTTTTTAAGGCGTCGTTGCGTTCAGTCTGTGGGTCACGTTATTTAACGAATAACGCTTTGAGTTCCGGCGCCTCATCGGGCTTCAGTTTCCCGCCCAGAATCAGGCGTAACTGTCGGCGACGAAGGGCCCCATCAAACAATCGCTGTTCGTCCGACGTTTCGGGAACAACTGCCGGAACAGGACGAGGCTTCCCGTTCGGGTCTAAAGCCACAAAGGTCAAATAGGCCTCGTTGCTTTTATACCGAAACTGCTGCACAGAGTCTTCGCCCCATACCTTCAGATGTACTTCCATACTGGTGGTGAAGGCCCGCGTGACTTTAGCTTCGATATGCACCACATTACCCAACTTGATCGGATTTTCAAACGAAATATTATCAACGGACGCAGTAACAACGGGTGCGGCACAATGCTTCATGGCAGCGAGGGCGGCCGCAATATCCATCCAGTACATCAACCGGCCACCCATCAGGTTGCCAAAGGTGTTGGTGTCATTGGGTAATACGAGTTCGGTCATGACGACCAACGATTCCGCTACTTTCTTTTCCATAGTGTTTATGCTTTTCACAAAGATACGACTCTTGATACGGCGGACCCTTACCCGATGCGGCGCTCCAGTTCAATTACGTTGCAGTTTTTGAGTTCGTTTCCATCAACGACAAACGTAACCAATGTCAATACCTGATGCCATCCTTGCTTTCCGGCGGCACCGGGATTGATATGCAAACACTGCAACGCATCATCGTACATGATTTTTAAAATGTGGGAATGACCGCTGATAAACAAGGTTGACGATTGTTTTTTGATATGATCGCGGACGCCCGGCGCATACTTCCCCGGGTAACCCCCAATATGGCGCATGAATACACGCACCCCTTCGATGGTAAATAGATTATTTTCAGGAAAGACTGCTCGCACATCGGGCCCGTCGATGTTACCAAAAACACCACGTATGGGTATGTCCTGCTTGGTGGGCGGGAGTTGATGGCGAAGATCCTGTAGTAAGGAAGCCGATCCCAGATCCCCGGCATGCCAGATCTCATCACAATCGGCGAAATGGCTGGCCACGGCGGTGTGCAGATACCCATGTGTGTCCGAAAAAAGTCCAATTTTTTTCAAGCCGCCTGTTTTTACTAGGTTCAAAATTACCGGAAAGATTCAAATCGGTTATCTTTGGTAAGACAATCAACGCATCGATGCCCTATTTCAGGAACTTCACTTATCCCATCGATAAACGCAGCTGGAAATATTATTTCCTGATGCTGTCTCTTTGCAAGAGTAAATAATTGCCTACTTCGACCTTCCGTGTTCTTTTATTTTTATCTAAAAAACAATTACTATGCCTCATTATATCAAGCGGGGTAACATTCCGCACAAGCGCCACACCCAGTTTCGTAAACCGGACGGCACCCTTTATTCCGAGCAATTATTTTCGACCGAAGGATTTTCCAACGACTACTCAAACCTCTATCATGTGCATCCGCCCACCCAGATTGTAAAATGCGATGATCCGATAGATGTGAATCCGGTTGTTGCGGAAGAAAAGATGCTTCGTCATCGAAGCTTTGAAGGTTTTGATGTACCGGCCATTGATGATTACCTGCAAAGTCGATTAGCCGTGCTGGTCAACAGCGATTGTCAAATTGTGCTGGCTGCTCCTAAACACTCCATGCGCGATTATTTTTACAAAAACGCGGATGCCGATGAACTCATTTTTGTGCATGAGGGCAGTGGTCGGGTACTGACTTGTTATGGTGAATTGACCTTTTCCTACGGCGATTACATTATGTTGCCAAGAGGCACCATCTATCAGGTCACCTTTGATACGGATCAAAACCGGCTCTTTATTGTGGAGTCCTTTCATCCGATTCGATACCCCAAGCGATATATGAGTCGGTTTGGGCAATTGATGGAGCATGCTCCCTATTGTGAACGAGATATTCGCGGACCGGAAAACCTGAAAACCCACGACGAGCAAGGTGATTACATCATAAAAACCAAAAAGAAAGGATTACTGTACGGCATCCATTATGGCACCCATCCCTTTGATGTTATTGGTTGGGATGGATGTTGTTATCCGTATATTTTCAGTATCCACGATTTCGAACCCATTACCGGGCGCGTACATCAGCCACCGCCCGTTCATCAAACCTTTGAAACCGATGCGTTTGTGGTTTGCTCCTTTGTGCCTCGATTATATGATTATCATCCTAATGCCATACCCGCGCCATACAATCACAGCAACATCGACAGCGACGAGGTCTTGTATTATGTTGATGGTGATTTCATGAGCCGAAAGCATGTAACCCGGGGCATGATCACATTGCATCCGGCGGGTATACCGCATGGACCGCACCCCGGTGCAGTAGAAAAAAGTATTGGCGCCAAAGAGACCAAAGAATTGGCTGTGATGGTCGATACGTTCCGTCCTTTACAGCTGACCAAAACAGCCATTGACATCGAGAACAAAAACTACGTGATGAGCTGGGCGGAATGATTGGCCGGAAAAATACAGCGACTTTTTTTGAATGCTTTTTTCAATTTGAAGAGCTGTAGTTTCATAAATACAGCCCACTTTTTAAATGTTGATGGATTTCTTGCCCTAAAAAATTATATGATTTAAATAGAGCGAGAAACAGAGTGAATGCGAATAAAAAAGCCAGAACTACATGATCGATCTTGCTCTCATGCTCGTTCTGACTTTTTGTACCGGGGAGCAGACTTGAACTGCCGACCTCAGGGTTATGAATCCTGTGCTCTAACCAGCTGAGCTACCCCGGCCCGTAAGGGGGTGCAAAAATAGTGAATTTCGAAAAATATGCGCTATTTCCGGAGTGTGTGAGAAAAGCGATAGACGATAGACAATGTCAGGTAGCGGGCTATTATGGAAATCTGATATTTTATGATCCTGGGGGCTGCTCGAGGAGAAACTGAGATACGATTCGGCATATCCAACTATCTTCCAGCTGCCTGTTGTTGAATCTAATTTCTCCTGTGCAGTGGCAATGGTACCGATCAATATTAAAATAATTGATGTGACTTTTATACCCATAATAAGAGTATTTGGTGTTGCAAGTGTTACATTAACGGTCAGTCGTAATTCGAATTGACGTGGCCAATATCTGGATGCCACACGCGACGCACCGAAAATAGTGGAGTTTCAATAACTTTATCAAAAATAGATCAATGGGACTTTTTCCTAAAGCTGCCAACTACATTCGGACGCAGGCCCGATCGGGCAAGTTGACCGAGATATATGACTTCGAATTACTGGAGGCGATCTTGCCGTATAAAACAGTGGAGGAATATTTGGCCTTTAAGGAGCAGATCCTGCTGTATAATGGAGGACATGTTCGGGATTATCCCACCTTATTCAGTGATTGGATCTCGGGGGATATTTCGGAACTTGATATGGAGGTTTACTCGAATAACTTCGAACCCGGGCAGCATCTCCGCTATTTTCGTGATTTCTTCAAGGACACCCGTGAGGAGGAAACCATCAATTCAAAAGGAACACTCATTGAATTAAGGGCATATGGCCAAAGCCGTAAGATCGATCGCGAGGTGATCGCATTCGAGGGTAAATTCTACGACGATCGCCTGTCTACGTATGCCGATAAAACCGATATTGCCAAATTCTATAAGAATTCATATTATCAGAAGTACTATGACTTGGATGTACTACCACATGACCTTTCCCTATTACAACTATTGGCTGAGAATAATTGTCTGCAATGTCTGAATGATGACATTATCAATGACATTTTATCCGCTTCTTTGTCGAAGCAAACAGAAGCTATACAAAAACTAAGTGCTTTCGTACGAGAAAAGGATTTTTTATATAATGAAAGTCCTTCCCAATTTTTTATAAAAAGCTATCACTACACCCAGCTTTGTGACACCCCCGATTTAAACGAATACAATGGCTATTATTTGTTGGACGAGATTTTGGAGGATCTGCAATCGAGCATTGCGAGGTCCTATGTGCTGAGTACTGATTTTGCCGATCGGGAATGGACGGATGGCATGAAGAAACAGCTTAAGTCGCACGCTGTCAAAGACTATGCTGCGGAGTTGATAAACAATATTGAAGCTATAAAAAAAGTTGCAGAGGAGCGTATTGCACTCTCCATCATGTATGCACGCCGTAAACGGAATCGAAAGCGTGTGATTGTATTGATCGTCTTGCTGCTGATCGGAAGCTTTTCATACTACATTTATAGAGAACGCTCCAACCTGATCGAAACAGGTGATGGGGCGTCGGTAAATGCTCAGGTCGGCGGAGCTGGCACTAGCAACACGACGCCAACAGGCCCCGGCGATTATTATTTATCTGAAACTGCCACAGAAGGCGCACCATTATATCGTGATGTACGAAAAAAAGCCAAATTGGGTCACCGACTTCGCCCAATGGATAAAATCCCCATAAATAAAATTGAGGCAGACATGGGCTTCTTTGAGTCGTATTTCGATGATAATTTTAACCAGGTACCTAAAG
>JBJTXG010000004.1:0-5506 GCA_046082125.1 Ferruginibacter sp.
TCAGTCAGCAACATTTGTCGGAATAAACTATTCCAGAAATGGGCGTCCTGATGATTTCCGCTGGCAAAAACATCCAGTGCATCATGTCGGAACATTTGAATCTGTTTGGTGTTTTTTCCAGTTAGCACATTCACCAGATATTCGATATTAAACTGTTCGCCCAGCGCTTCAACCGCTCTCAACGCAAGTATCGCGTCTTGTTTGGCTTCAATCTTTTCTTTCGGACTCAGGCAATTGTCACATTGTCCACAGCTTTTTCGGTCATCATATTTTTCACCAAAATAAAACAACAGTGTTTTACGTCTGCAAACACTGCTTTCGGCATAGGCCAGGGTTTCTCCAATGAGTTGGGCGCCCACCTCGCGTTCGCTCAGTGGCTTGTCTTTCATCAGGTGTTCGAGCTTGGCCACATCTTTGTGTGAATAATACAGAATACACTTCCCCTCCATACCATCTCGTCCGGCACGACCGGTTTCCTGGTAATAATTCTCAATGGACTTCGGAATGTTATAGTGAATAACAAAACGAACATCCGGCTTGTCGATACCCATGCCAAAAGCAATGGTAGCAACAATCACGTGTACGTCTTCATTCAAAAACTGATCCTGACGTTGAGCGCGTAGTTTGGCATCCAGTCCTGCGTGATAAGCAACCGCCTGAATATCGTTTGCTTTCAGCATATCGGCCAGGTCTTCGGTGGTTTTTCGGTTCAGCGTGTAGATGATGCCACTTTTGTTTTTATGCTGATGAATAAACCGGACAATACTTTTGTTGGTTTGTTCTACGCTGATCTTGGGTTGTATTTCGTAATAAAGATTCGGACGGTTGAAGGAGGAAATGAACACATTCGGTTCACGAAGCCCCAAGTTCTTTACGATATCGCTTTTCACTTTCGGAGTGGCGGTGGCTGTCAGGGCAATCATGGGCACTTCCGGACAAATCGTATCAATCATCTCACGGATACGTCGATACTCCGGCCGGAAATCATGTCCCCACTCTGAAATACAATGCGCTTCGTCGATGGCTACAAAAGACACCGGAATCGATCTGAAAAACTGGATATTTTCCTCTTTGGTCAGGGTTTCGGGAGCTACATACAGCATCTTCGTACGCCCGGAGGTGAGGTCTTCTTTTACAATTTTTTGTTGCCCTTTGTTGAGCGTGCTGTTTAAGAAATGGGCCACATTGTCTTGACTACTGTAACCACGTACCAGATCCACCTGGTTCTTCATCAGGGCAATCAGGGGCGAGATGATAATGGCCACACCTTCGCTTAATAAAGCGGGTAATTGATAGCACAAACTTTTTCCTCCGCCCGTTGGCAGGATCACAAACGTGTCTTTGCCGTCGAGCAGGGATTGAATAATGGCTTTTTGAGGTCCTTTAAACGTATCAAAGCCAAAGTGCGCCTGTAGCGCGAGGTTTAGACGGTCGGATTCCGGTCCGGAGGCGTTTTTTTGAACAGATCGGGCAGCACTTTTCTTGACGGTACTCATAATATTCCAGACAACACGTTAACTAAATAAAATATATTAAAAACTAAAAACACATTAATTTTCAAAGGGTTACGAAGTTAATCCTTTTGCGGGTTAATAGCAAGGGTATAAACAGTTCTTTAACAAGTTTCTATTTGTTTTTGTTTAATTATAGAAATAAAATAATAAACAAAAACTCATCAGCAGCAAACAGGGTCTGGTTTGGTCAAATGCTTGAATTTCCAAGGATTTAGAGTAGGTTTGTGCCCCCAATGTCAAATCTGCAAACGATTCTGGAAACGGCTCGCCGGACTTTTGAGGTGCAATCAGCGGCCATTCGGACCCTGGCTGATCAGGTTGGGGATTCTTTTGGACAAGCCGTAGAAAAAATCATCTCCAACAAGGGCCGCCTCGTTGTCAGCGGCATAGGAAAAAGCGCCATTGTGGCCCAGAAAATCGTAGCCACCCTGAACAGCACCGGCACACCATCACTCTACATGCACGCGGCCGATGCCATCCATGGCGACTTGGGCATGGTTGCTCCCGACGATGTAGTGTTAGTAATCAGTAAAAGCGGCGATAGCCCCGAAATAAAAGTACTGGTTCCACTTGTGAAAGGCTTTGGTAATACCCTAATTGGGATGGTAGGCAATATGCAATCATTTCTGGCTACACACAGTGATCTTGTGTTGAATACCACCATTGAGCAGGAGGTTTGTCCAAATAATCTGGCGCCCACTACCAGCACCACCGCACAAATGGTAATGGGAGATGCACTGGCGGTTTGCCTGATGCAATTGAAGGGATTTCGTAAAGATGATTTTGCCCGCTTTCATCCGGGTGGTGCACTTGGCAAAAAATTATATTTACGCGTATCGGATATTTTGTCTTCCAATAAACCATCGGTCAAGCCCGACACTCCCTTGCCGGCGTTGATCA
Source organism: Ferruginibacter sp. (assembly GCA_046082125.1). Taxonomy (GTDB): domain Bacteria; phylum Bacteroidota; class Bacteroidia; order Chitinophagales; family Chitinophagaceae; genus Ferruginibacter. The sequence continues at coordinate 2,415 of JBJTXG010000004.1, forward strand.
TGGAAATAACAAAAAACCGCTTGGGCGCAACGGCCGTGTTGAACGATCAGGATCAGGTTGTGGGTATTGTGACCGACGGCGACCTGCGTCGCATGCTGGAAAAAAAAGTAAATACCACCGATTTACAAACTGAAGCCATTATGAATCAAACGCCGCGAACGATTGATCTTCACGCACTGGCAGTAGAGGCAGTTGAACAAATGCGCGCGCACAATATCAATCAGCTGATTGTAAATGATGCAAAGGTGTACTGCGGCATTATTCACATTCAGGATCTGGTTCGAGAGGGCATACTCTAAAATAGTACCATGAAAAACAACCATCATTATGTAGCAATTATGGCTGGCGGTATCGGTAGTCGGTTCTGGCCGATGAGTCGTACCGATTATCCTAAACAATTTCTGGATATTCTGAATACTGGAAAAACCCTTATTCAATCAACGTTTGATCGGTTTGCCCGCTTTATACCAGAAGAAAATATTTTTGTAGTTACATCAGAAGACTATCGCGACCTGGTCAAACAACAACTCACGAACATTCTCCCTGAGAATATTCTGTGTGAACCGTCTCGAAAAAATACGGCACCTTGTGTGGCTTATATATCGTATAAATTATTACAATCAGATCCGGAAGCCAACATGATTTGTGCCCCGGCCGATCATTTAATCTTAGACGAAGTCGCCTTCGAACAAACCTGTTTGAGCGCCTTGGAGTTTACGTCGAATATTAAATCACTGGTGACATTGGGCATCAAGCCAACCAATCCGAATACCGGATATGGGTATATCCAGTTCGAACAGCTCTCCGTGAGCAATAATGTGTATAAAGTAAAAACGTTTACCGAAAAACCGGATCGCGATCTGGCCCGCACGTTTATGGCCAGCGGCGACTTTTTATGGAATGCCGGCATTTTTGTATGGCAAGCCAAACACATCGTGGCTGCATTTGAGAAACACTTACCCGAAATTCACGAAGTATTCGATGCTGAAAAAGAACAGTTCAACACCAATCGGGAAGCTGAGGCTATTGAACGTATCTATCCGCAGTGCGTGAATATATCGATTGATTATGGCATTATGGAAAAAGCAGACAATGTGTTTGTAATTCCGTCTGCTTTTGGATGGAGTGATTTGGGCACCTGGGCCAGTGCCTATGAAAATCTCGAGAAAGATTATTTAGAAAATGCGGTTGCCGGCGATCATGTCATTGTGTTTGATTCAAGCCGGAATATGGTGCATGCCGGTCCGAACAAGCTACTAGTGTTACAAGGATTAGAGGATTACATCATTGTAGACACCGCAGATGTGTTGTTGATTTGTAAAAAAGACAAAGAGCAGGAAATTAAGGAATACGTTGCCGAAGTGAAGCGAAATAAAGGCGATCGGTTTATATGATACGTTAGACCACTGCTGTCATCGGTCATTTTATCACAAACAAAAAGCGGCCAAAAAATAGCTGACAATGCCAATGGTCACGGTCGTTATCATGTTCACGACATTGTTAGTCATCCACCGAACTCCTTTTAATTCTTCAGCACCGCCGGAGGTCTCAACCCAATCGCCTGTTCGGTTTACATAAAGCACTTGATATAGTTCGCCAATGACCGAGTCAATGATTGAACCCAGGATACCCAATCCAACAATCATTGTTGCCACGAGAGGATCTTTAAAGAAACAAACGTGTGTCAGCGCGATTAACGAAGCGCCCCCCGCAGACGCGCTCATACCCAACAGGGTTACACCGCCGGAAATACCTGGAGGCACTTTTTTTCTAGATAAAATAAAACAAGGTTGTTTTTTACTAAGCACACCGATTTCAGAAGCAAAGGTATCTGCAGTAGCCGCAGCAATGGATGCAAAGGCGGCGTGAACAAAGGCAATTTCTCCCGAAAAAAAAGCGCCTAACGCAAGCAGACAGGCGGGCCCCAAATTGGCAAAACCCTGCTTCCAGTTTCGGGGTCCCGACTCGGCGAGTCGTTTGTGAACGGGCTTTTTATCGGCTTCTTTGTAGCGCGTTGCCCAGGTGGAGAAAAGAAACATCATAACAATAGCTGTGATGGTTTCGTTGTTTGAGGTCCAGATTAATGATCCTGTTGTCAGCAGTAAAAAAACAAAGCCGCTGGCACTGACACTTTTTTTGAGGTAGAACCAGTATCCGGCTCCAATGAAAAGAAGCTGAAAAAATAGTTGTTGTTGCAGATCGGTAATCAATGAATTGTTTTTACAAGATCTTTAGGATCAAACCCGGCTACTTTTTTGATAAAAACCATAATTTTTTCATGATCCAACGCATGCTCTTCTTCTTTCTTGGAAAGATGTTTGAAATAATCAGTAAATAACCAGACCAGGCTTTTGTTTTCGGCACAAAGCTCTTTAACTAGCGCGAGATAAAGACCATGAGGTGAAAAACGAGGGTGTGACCAAGGATGACTAAAAAAGGTTTTTATATTTTCTTTTTTATCTTTTTCTACATCCCGAAGGTCATCATCTTGTTGTACGAGCAAACTGTACTTGATATGTTTTTGAATGGTCTCTGTCAGTGTAAATTGGGTAGAAAAAGACTGAATAGTATATAGGCTTAGATGTGTTTTCAAGGCTGAAAGTGTAAGCTTATCTATAATCTCGTCATCTGCGCCCACTTTGATATTGTAGAAATATTCTTCGAACTGAACACACTGTAAAAAAAATAACAGCCGATATTGCGATTCGAATAAATCGGTTGGCAATTCTTGTCTGGCCATTTGAATCACTTCTTTCAATAAACGATTAGACACATCCGAGGCGCTTTCATCAGATAAGGCCGATAGTATTTCTTGATGGAATTTTTCTTTTTGAGAGAAATCAAGATTCGGGTTATCCAGCATTTTGTCGGATATGATATAAGCCAGTCCATAATAGAATCCGGCCACATAGGCATAATGTAATTTTTCTTTCCGCAATCTAAAGGAGAGTAGCGGCAGGTTGATGAAGGTGGTAATATAACAAGCCAGAATAACTTTAATAATCTGGCATACCGCATCTTCATCAAACGAAACGTCAGGGTATTTTTTTGAGAAGGCAATCAGTCGATTTGTTAGGTCTTTTTGGTAACGT
>JBJTXG010000005.1:0-2751 GCA_046082125.1 Ferruginibacter sp.
GAAAAAGTCAGGTGAATGATCAGGCATATTGTTCAAGAACAGCGATCAACGTTTGGGGCGGCACGACACCTGATTGCCGCCATAGGCTTTTGCCATTTTTGAACAGGATCAGGGTAGGAACCCCTTGAATATCGAACTGACGGGCGGTGGCGGGATATTGATCAACATCCACTTTGATAATGGTGGCTTTATCTCCAATACGATCTTTAACCGACTTCAAAATCGGTGTCAATTGTTGGCAAGGGCCACACCAGGTTGCATGGAAATCTACCAACACCGGCTTATTATCTTGTATGGTTTGTTGGAAGGTCATATAAAAAAGGTACGGTTGGTTTTTTGAAAGAATGGATTCAGCGTGTTAGAACTTGGTTTTGGATTGGCATACAAAATCGGTGCGGGGTATGGTTGTTTTGGCGATGGCATTGAACCCGCCGGCTATTTCAGTAAAGTTTCGGTATCCCCGGGCTTGCAGGATGGATGCTGCAATCATGGATCGGTAACCGCCGGCACAATGTATATAAAAATGCTCGTCAGGATTAAGCTCGTTGATCCAGTCGTTGATGCCAGCCAACGGACGACAATAGGCGTCGGCTACATGTTCAGCGATGTATTCACTGTCTTTGCGGATGTCAACGACTTTATCTTTCTCTGGTTCAAATTCCTGAGCAAACTGATCGGCCGTGATACGGGCTACGGTATCGGCTTCTTTACCGGCTTCCAACCAAGCAGCGAAACCGCCCTGCAGGTATCCGATTACGTTATCAAAACCCACACGACTCAACCGGGTAATGGTTTCCTCTACCTTGCCCTCATCGCAAACCAATAGCAGCGGCTGTTTAACATCCACGATCATGGCACCTACCCAAGGGGCAAAATCACCGGCTAATCCGATGTTGATTGAACCGGGAATGAATCCAGTATAGAATTCGCTGCTGCTTCTTGTGTCGAGTATCAGCGCTTCGGTATTTTCAGCGGCGGCTTTAAAGGCATCCGGAGTAAGGGCTTGCATCCCTTTTTCCAGTACGGATTCAAAGGCGTGATAGCCGGTTTTATTCAGGGCTACATTCATTCCAAAATAACCCGGAGGTGGCAACAAGCCATCCGTAACCGATTGAATGAAGTGCGCCCGGTCAGGCTGATTCAACGCATAGTTCATGCGCTTTTGATTACCCAGCGTATCAACGGTCTCTTTCATCATGTTTTTTCCGCAGGCAGAGCCGGCCCCATGAGCAGGGTATACAATAACATCATCAGCCAACGGCATGATTTTAGTCATCAGACTATCATACAGCATACCGGCTAAATCTTCTTGTGTCATGTTCGCGGCTTTTTGGGCCAGATCAGGTCGGCCAACATCGCCCAGAAACAGGGTATCTCCACTGAAAATACAGTGGTCTTTACCATTTTCGTCGATAAGCAGATAGGTGGTACTCTCCATCGTATGACCGGGGGTGTGTATCGCCTTGATCTGTATTTTACCAACATTGAAAACCTGTCCGTCTGCAGCAATGGTGCAGTTGAAGGCGGGTTGGGCTGTTGGACCATACACGATGGGGGCTCCGGTAGCTCGGCTCAGGTCCAAATGGCCACTGACGAAATCGGCATGGAAATGCGTTTCGAAAATGTATTGCAGCGTTGCGTTATCTTTTTTCAGCTTGTCCAGATATGGTTTCGTTTCCCGAAGCGGATCAATGATGGCGGCTTGTCCTTCTGATACTATGTAATAGGCACCTTGTGCCAAACAACCGGTATAAATTTGTTCGATTTGCATATTAGTTATGTTCAGTTGCAAATATCCTCATTATCAGAGAATACCGAACGTAACTTTTGTTTCAAAACGTTTGTCAATAAAAAAACCACCCCTAAAGGTGGTTCTCAAAAAAGAAAATCGGTTCTTAAATCCGGCTCAGCACTTGTTGCAATTCGGAGATATAGTTAATGTTCGCATCCTGATAGGGGATCATGAAGGATCTGTATTGATCGTGGCTTCCAAAAAAACCGCGTTTATCGGCCTCCAGTAAAACCTGAACGCCTTCCGGTTTGGCAATGAAGGTTACTTCGAGTTCTTTAATTCGCGGAAATTGACTGCCGTACCCGTAAAACTCAATTTCCTGATAAAACGGGTTGTTGCTTCCGGCTATTCGACCATACTCAACATCGGATTTCTGAAATTTGAATCCAAGCTGCAACAGGGCATTCAACAGATTAACCATATTGGGTAACGGTTGAATTTCGAGTATATCGCGATCGGCCTTATCGAGGGCGCTATCAATATCCAGGTCTGTTTTCACGTACAACTTGATATTACCCAGTTTGTAGCCTCCGAGAACAGTTATCGGTACGTCCAATGGAACAGTGAATGTGAATGGAAACTGCATTGATTGTCCGCTTGCGATATTGAACCGACCGGTTACCATGTGTTTGGTGATGGCCATTGGTTGATAGATGGTTGTATCATCCATTTTTCGTTTTACATCAACCATCAATGAAACGGAAATATGTTCGATGACCTGATCGACATTTCCGCCTTTTACATGAACAACGCCGGATATAGTACCTCCGGGTGTGCTGATCATGCCGTTTAAAACAGTATCAACTTTGGCGGATCCGATACCCACCGAAGCCATCATTTTCTTGAAAAAACTCATAGTGTATGATTTTTTAGTTTGTCAAAAATAGTGAAAAAGTGATTGAGGCTTATGTAAATACAGGGCAACCAATGAAAAAGCCCGGCTTTCTCGGAGAACCGAT
>JBJTXG010000006.1:0-9720 GCA_046082125.1 Ferruginibacter sp.
CTCCACGCCGCGGTTGATCGGTCCGGGATGCATGATGGGTAACGCCGATTTTCCGATACGATCCAACCGTTGACGGGTGATGCCATAGGTCATATGATATTCCCGTAAGGTTGAAAAAAGCACTTGGTTTTGACGCTCCAATTGGATGCGAAGAATATTGGCAATATCACACCATTGCAGTGCTTTATCAATATCATACTCTACTTTTAGTGAATAAGCCGCTTCTAAATACTTGGGAATCAGTGTTGGAGGGCCGCTGACCATAACCTCCGCTCCCATTTTTTGTAGCAGCAAGATGTTGCTTCTGGCTACTCTTGAATGGAGAATATCCCCAACGATGAGTACCTTTTTCCCTTCAAGCGCTCCAAGTTCTTCTTGTATCGAAAAGGCATCCAGCAATGCCTGAGTGGGATGTTCGTTGATGCCATCACCGGCATTGATGATGGCTGTTTGCGGGAGTTCCTTGGCAAGAAAATGGGGCGCACCACTGGCACTATGTCGCATCACCACCATGTCTACCTTCATGCTCAAGATATTATTGACCGTGTCGAGCAGGGTTTCTCCTTTGGATACGGAAGAACCAGATGCGGAGAAATTGATTATATCGGCACTAAGGCGCTTTTCGGCTAGTTCGAAGGATATACGGGTTCGGGTTGAATTCTCGTAAAACAGGTTGACGATGGTAATATCGCGCAGCGAGGGAACTTTTTTGATGGGCCGTTGGAGAACGTCTTTGAATTGACGGGCGGTTGAGAGAATACGCTGTATATCCTGTGGAGTGAGGTCTTTAATGCCCAGCAGATGATTGGAGGATAGTTGCATTAAAGATCGAAGTTAGGGGAATTCCTGGAATTGAATGGCTAATAGATGACTACTTCCTTTCGATCCCATTCCACTTTAACGTGCTGTGTCAAGGTTGTATCGGTGTCTAATCCGCAATAATCAGGCTGAATGGGCAATTCACGGTGTAACCGTCGATTGACCAGCACGAGCAGTTGGACTTTCTGAGGCCGGCCAAAGTCTTGCAAAGCGTCCAAGGCAGCCCGAATGGTCCTGCCAGTATGCAAGACATCGTCGATGAGAATTACCCGTTTCCCTTCGATAGAGAGGAATAACGACGTTTCTTTGGGTGCGTGCAGTTCTGAGCGAAAATCGTCGCGATAAAAGGTAATATCCAGGGTACCGTACTCAGGCCGTCGTCCCTGATTGAGTTCTGTTAGTATATCCATTAACTGGTTACCGATCCATACTCCTTTGGTTTGGATGGCAACAAATACGGTATGATCCAAATCTACCCCGTCCTCCATTAATTGGTGGGCCAGTCGTCGGATGGTCATGTCCAGCTGTGTTGAAGTAAGAAGCACCTTCATGATGCTAAATTAGGGAACCTTTGCGTAAATCAGGCATCCACCGGTTTGGAGGTCTTTTCTAGGGAAGCTTGAAGAGCTGCCAATCCCTGCCAGTCTCCGGCAGCCGCTAATTTAGCCTGCTTGGACCAGCTGGTGTAATGACGGGCTGTTTTTCGTAACCCGGCTTCATTCAAAATGAGCAATAATTTTTTCATGGTGCAACGGCCTAGTTCCTTAAAACTACCAATGCCTTCTTTCTTAAGGAAATCAGCCGTTTTACGGCGTATCCCCAATATGTTGGTGAGATCATCTTTTGAGGATGGAGCTACTTCATCTTTCCCGGTTTGTTTTATCCGGCTTTTTCGGATTGGCCGTTCGGTCAGCGACTGTCCCAACCCATCGGTAACGACGGCTAACGGATAGATTGATTTTTTTCGTGTACGCGGAACCGTAATGATACAATTTTCAACCATATGCCCATAGGCCTCAGTTTGAACGGTAGGTCGATCGTCATTAACCCACTGATTGTTATCGAGCAAATAACGATACTGTACTGTTTTGCCAGCTTCCAGAGGTATTTCAGCAAAAAAAGAACCGTCTTCCATAGGTTGCATTTCAAATCCGGCGGCCATATCCCAGTGATTAAAATCGCCAATAATCCAAATCCGCGAAGCCTGTTGCGCTTTTGATTTTGTGAGAATAAATGATACGTTCGTTTTCATATGTTTGTTTCACTTCCGGTTTATTCATTGATAACACGAATATTGTAAAACGATCAATCTCGTAAGATGATCAATCACATTTACACCATTGATCCACATCATTTTTCCAGCATAAAAGGATACGTGTAATCGACCGGCGGCACAAAGGTTTCTTTGATGGTTCGGGCGCTCATCCACCGATACAGGTTGAGCATGGAACCGGCCTTGTCATTGGTGCCACTGGCTCTTGCTCCACCAAACGGCTGTTGTCCTACAACGGCACCTGTTGGTTTATTGTTGATATAAAAATTACCGGCCACATGGCGCAATTTATTAACCGCGGTTTCGATGGCAAAACGATCCTGTGCAATAATGGCTCCGGTGAGTCCATAGGCCGATGTGCCATCAACGAGCTTCAAGGTCTCTTCGTACTTATTTTCATCATAAATATAAATCGTCAATACCGGACCAAACAATTCCTCACACATGGTTACATAATGCGGATCGGATGTCTCTATGATGGTTGGTTCAATAAAATAACCATGGGATTTATCGCATTTACCACCTACCCATATTTTTGTGGGAGATCCTTTTTTACGGGCGCCGCGGATGTAGCTTTCCAGCTTATCGAAACTCTTTTCATCAATCACGGCTGTTATGAAATTAGAGAAATCATCAACGATTCCCATTTTCATTGACTTGACCATATCGACCAGCTTTCGTTTGATAACCGGCGCCAGGTTGGACGGTATATAAGCCCGCGATGCAGCCGAGCATTTTTGTCCTTGAAACTCAAAGGCTCCTCTGGCCAGCGCAGTGACCACGACCTCCGGGTTTGCCGATTTATGAACCATCACAAAATCTTTACCGCCTGTTTCACCAACAATACGCGGGTATGTTTTATACAAACCAATGGTATCGCCGATGGTTTTCCAGATATGATTGAAAACAGTTGTACTTCCGGTAAAATGCACCCCGGCGAGATCCGGATGGGCAAAGACCACCTCCCCCACGGCCGGGCCGTTACAATAAACCAGATTGATAACACCATCGGGCAATCCGGCCTCTTTCAAAATCCGCATGATGAGCTGAGCACTGTATACTTGTGTATCGGCGCATTTCCAAACAACCACGTTGCCGCACATGGCCGCACTGGTTGGTAAGTTACCAGCAATGGCCGTGAAATTAAATGGGGTTATTGCCAACACAAAACCCTCCAGTGCCCGGTACTCGACCCGATTATTCATCCCGGCCGGACTGATTGGTTGCTGGCGATAGATTTCGCTGACGAAATGCACATTGAAGCGCAAAAAATCAATCAACTCACAAGCTGAGTCAAGTTCAGCTTGTATAACCGTTTTGCTTTGTCCGAGCATGGTGGCGGCATTGATTTGATAGCGGTATTTTCCGGCGATCAGGTCGGCTGCTTTCAAAAATATATTAGCCCGATTTTCCCAGGACAGGTTTGACCATTTTTCACGAACCTTTAGGGCTGCCTGGATGGCTTTGCGTACATGAGAGGCTTCGCCTCTATGGAAGTGCCCCAACAGGTGTTTATGCTCATGGGGCGGTCGCATATCAATCAAAGTGCCTGTTCTCACTTCATTGGCTCCTATGTACATGGGAACATCCAGCACCTGACTTTTCAGGGATTTAACGGCCTCTTTCAGCGCCTTACGTTCGGAAGATCCGGGTGCGTACGAATAAACAGGTTCATTAACTGGCAAGGGGTAATAAAAGTCGCCGAATTGCATAACAGTTGATTTGAAGTGATTGAATATGGAACTACTTATTGTTACGTTTCATTTTATCATTGGGCGGAATCTTCTTTTTCGCTCATCAGATAAGCCTTGATGAATCCGTCGATGTCACCGTCCATGACCGGACCTACATTGCCCACTTCGAAGTCGGTTCGATGGTCTTTAATCATCTTGTAGGGATGAAATACATACGACCGGATTTGAGAACCCCACTCGATTTTTTTCTTCTGCGCGTTTTTAGAATCGATCGCTTCTTGTCGCTTGCGCATTTCTTCTTCGTACAAACGGCTTTTGAGCATGGCCATGGCCTTTTCTCGGTTCTCTCCTTGTGTACGTGCCTGCTGGCACTCGACAATGATACCACTGGGTTTATGGGTCAAGCGTACAGCCGTTTCCACTTTGTTTACATTTTGTCCGCCCGCACCGCCACTTCGGAAAAAGGCCCATTCGATATCCGCCGGACTGACCTCTATTTCGACCGTATCATCTATTAACGGATATACATAGATACTGGCGAAGGAGGTGTGTCTCCGGGCATTGCTGTCAAAGGGTGAAATGCGAACCAGCCGGTGAACGCCCGATTCCGATTTCAGAAACCCATAGGCAAATGGCCCATCAAATTGATAGGTACAGGTTTTGATACCGGCACCATCGCCCCATTGCCAATCGATTTCGGTAACTGACCATCCCTGCTTCTCTCCATACATGCGGTACATCCGGGCAAGCATTTCAGCCCAATCCTGGCTCTCTGTTCCACCGGCACCACTATTGATTTGTAAAATAGCCGGCAGGGCATCGGTTGGATCATTCAATGTACTCTTGAATTCAGCGTCTTCGATATCCTGAATGGCTTTTTGGTGCGCTGTTTTTACTTCATCTTCCGTCGCCTGGCCCTCTTTCCAAAATTCGAATAAAACGGCAAAATCCTCCACGGACGTATACACAGACTGGTACATATTTACCCAATACTCGTTGTTTTTGAGTTCTTTTAATATGGACGTAGCCCGGGTGTTATCGTCCCAAAAACCGGGAGACAGTGTCAGTTGCTTATCATTTTGGATCTTCTGTTCGCGGTTAGCGACGTCAAAGAAACCTCCTCAAGACCACCACACGGTCTCTCATATCCTTTAATTGCTCGATTGTCATACAACAAAAGTACTGCATTCGCCCCTGCCCGTGAAAAAGAATCCTATGAATTTCTATGCACAGGTTTTGTACATTTGACCTATCCAAAAACATCAAGATGAAAAAAATCTACCTATCTCTTGCTCTTTTCATGCTAGCAATGACCTCACTGAACCAGCTGAGTCAGGCACAGCAATCTTTTTTCAGAGATATCAAATCCAGTGATATCCAAAACAATACCCTTACACGAGCTATTGTTCCCAATGAATTCCGCTTAGTGCGGGCTGATTTGGCTTCGCTCAAGTCCTTTTTGTGGGCACTTCCCAAAGAACAAACTATTTTGTTCAATCGAAACAGTGCGCCTATTCTTTCGCTTCCATTACCTGATGGTCGTACCGGCCGTTTCCGTGTGTGGGAGAGCAGTATTCAAGAAGCAGGTCTGGAAGCACAATTCCCGGACATTCGCACGTTCAATGGACAAGGCATTGATGACCCTCGTGCTACCATCCGATTTGATCTTACCCTTCGTGGTTTTCATGCCCAGGTGTTGACCCCTGAGAATACCTGGTATATGGACCCCTACGCCATTGGTAACACCGAAGACTATATTTCTTATTTCCGTCGGCATAATCATCGCCCTTCTTTTTTTCATTGTGATGTCAACGAAGAATCATTGGCTGCACGTCCTACGAATGTGCAAGCTCCTTGCCGGGGTACAAACCTGAAAACATATCGACTGGCAGTTGCGTGTACGGGCGAATATGCTCAGGCGCCCGGCATTGCCGCCGGAACGAATGCCGCTATTCTTCATTCAGCTATTGTTACAACGGTCAATCGGGTGGTTGGTGTATACGAGGTTGAGCTGGCCATTCGGCTTGTATTGGTTGCTAATAATAATCTCATTGAATACCTCCAAGCTTCTACCGATCCGTTCAATGGGAATAACAATGCCAATACCTTAATCACCGAGAGTCAGACCGTCATTACCAACAACATCGGAAGTGGCAATTTTGATATCGGACATACATTCAGCACTGGTGGTGGCGGATTAGCCGGACTAGGCGTTGTGTGTAATAATGGATCAAAAGCCAGAGGAATTACCGGCAGCCCGAATCCAACGGGAGATGGTTACGATATTGATTATGTTGCTCATGAAATGGGGCATCAGTTTGGAGGCAATCATCCGATGAATGGATGTGGATCTTCCCCCATTACTACCAGCTATGAACCGGGCAGCGGAACAACCATCATGGCCTATGCCGGCATTTGCGGCACGCAGGATATTCAACCAAACAGTGACCCTACTTTCCATGCCATCAGCTTCGATGAAATCAGCAATTTTTTAGTAGCTGGTGGTGCCTCATGTGGCGTGTCAACACCAACGGGCAACACCCTACCTGTCATTGATCCACTGCCATTTACCTCCTTGAGTATTCCACCCAATACTCCGTTTATACTTACCGGTTCGGCTACGGATGCCAATGGGGATGCACTCAGTTATTGCTGGGAACAATGGGATTTGGGTAATCCGGGTGCCAGTTGGAATATTGGACTGACAGCCGGTGCTGGAAATACCGCACCGTTGTTTAAATCAAGGCTTCCGAAGACCACCGGATCCAGAACATTTCCGGATATAGCGGTGATATTGGCCAATTATCCAACCAATCCGGCCGCTACAATGGGTGGGTTGAAAGGAGAAATTCTCTCGCCTGTAGAAAGAGCTATGAAGTTCAAATTAACGGTAAGGGATAACCGCGCAGCGGGTGGCGGCGTCGTTTCAGCAGGATCCGGCGGCTGTCAAACAGCCAGTACGTTACAACTTAACGTAGTTGGCACAACTCCATTTACTGTTACGGCACCGAATGGCGGTGAAACCTGGGGCGGCGGCACCTCGCAAACCATCAACTGGAATGTGTCCGGGACCAGCAGCGCACCGATCAGTACCGCCACCGTAAAAATCACGCTATCAACCGACGGAGGACAAACCTACCCAATTACTATTCTGGCGTCAACAGCCAACGACGGTACAGAAACCATCTCGGTTCCAAACAATGCTACCACACAAGCTCGTATTCGGGTTGAGGCCATCAACAATGTATTTTTTGATATCTCCAATGCGAATTTCACCATCACGGCTGCTGTTGCCGGTTTTGCATTTGATAACCCAGCCACCACCAACACGGCTTGCGGCTCTGCGGCTTCAGCCTCGGTTAGTCTGAGTACGATTTCACTGGCCGGATTTGCCACACCTATCAACCTATCCGCCTCTGGAAATCCAGCCGGCACGACCGTTACCTTCAGTAGTAACCCGGTAACGCCGGGCAATAGCACTACGGTAACGCTGAGTGGTGTCAACACATTAACTCCGGGCAACTACACCATTACTGTTACCGGAGTAGCCGGTTCGTCTACACAAACCCGCAACCTGACCTTCAGTGTAACACCTAGTACGCCTCCATCTATTACGACTCAACCATCGGATATTTCCATCTGCTCTGGCAACAATGCGACATTCACATCGGCTTCCAGTGCAACAGGCGTTACGTATCAGTGGCAAGTAAGCACGGATGGCGGCACTACATATACCAATATTTCCGGCGCAAACAATCCTTCCTATACCGTAACTGGAACGACCACGGTTCAAAATAACTACAAATACCGCGTGTTGATTGCTACGCAATGCGCATCGGTAACATCCAATGCCGCTACCCTCTCGGTAACGGTTGCCGCCTCTTTCAGTGCTCAGCCAAACAACGTAACTGTTTGCTCCGGCAGCAATGTGAATTTCAGCGCAACCGCTGCAGGTACCAACCTCACCTATCAGTGGCAGATAAGTAACGATGGTGGCACCACGTTTACCAATATTGCCGGTGCTACAAGCAGCAGTCTTAGTTTGAACAATGTATCCGTTGCTCTGAACAACAATCGTTACCGACTGGTTATCACCGTAACCGGAGGCGCTTGCCCGGGTTCATTGAACTCCAACATCGCCACCCTTGTGGTTAACACGTTACCAACGGTAACGGCTAACAGCTCCGCTAGTTCCGTTTGTACTGGAACGGCTGTGACGTTAACAGCCGGTGGTGCCAATACCTATAGCTGGGCTCCCGGAAATCAAATTGGTTCTAGCATTACAATCACACCAACGGTCAATCCTACCAATCCTGGCGCACCGGTTGTAAACACATACACGGTAACGGGATCTACAACTGCCGGATGTACCGGTACCGCCACGGTGAATGTTACCACCAATCCACAACCTACGGTTACACTGACGGCTAACCCGGCGGTAACCGCGTTATTCCCTGGATTGTCTACTACCCTCACGGCTCAGGTAACGCCTACATCAACCAGCACCGTCTATCAATGGTATCAGAACGGCGCAGCCATTAGCGGAGCCACTACAAGCAGCTACAATGTAAGTATTGATCAACTGGGCACCTATAGTGTTACCGTCAGTATTGGCAATTGCAATGCAACCTCTTCCAATCTGACTATCACCGATTCACTCAACACCAGTTTATTCATATTCCCGAATCCAAACAGAGGCTTATTCCAAGTTCGGTATAATGATAAACTGAATGGTGTATCCAATCCAAGAACACTCACTATTTACGACAGCAAAGGCGCTAGGGTTTACAAGCAAGTTTTCAATGTAAACACGCCGTTCGGCAGAATGGATGTTGACCTGCGACATGTTGCTTCCGGCATCTATTTTGTAGAGCTTACCGATGCGGCTGGTGAACGTCTGAAAGCCGGCAAAGTGATCATTTCTCAATAAAAGAGCATTATTTCAAAAACTTTATAGGCTGTCTCATCAGGACAGCCTTTTTTTATGATTGCCGATGTGCCCCAAATAAATGGATGCCAAAAATGACTGATGATAATTCATTAAATGCCATACTTTACTTGAAAGCAGCATGAAGAAGACATGCTAAAGTAATAAGATCAAAAGGTGTTTATTAAAAGGGGTATCTAAACTGATATTACCCAATCAAAAATCACAAACTATCTCTACAAATCGAAGAATCGAGAACATACACTGATTTGCTAATTCCTTAACGATCAAACTAGCCATAAAGAACTAAGGCATGTTTTCAGGTGGACCGGCCGTTCTTTCAAAAGTCATTATACCTGTTGACAGGTTGATGTTTTCAGAGGAGTACTTCTTTTCAAACCGGACTTTTAAAAAAGATTTATCTAGCTCCACGATTGAAAAAACCAACCTCGTTTTTTTATCGCAAATATTCTTAAATAAGACCACTGGTGTTGTAAATTCATCAAAAGGTTCAAAAAAATGGAAAGCAAATGTGACACCCAATTCAGACTTACTTTTTATGTTCACCAACGTAAAATCAGATTGAATCTCATCGCTGCTAAACGTTAACCGATCGATCCAATAATTTTTACCGTCTTTTGAAAATTCTATCTTTTGTTTTTCATTTTCAATCAATTGCCAATTACCAACAATCAAATGCGGTTTTGGTCCCACTTTGAATGATGTGAACGTAAAAAAAGAAAAAATGATAGCGAAAATTAATTTCACGTAATACTTAAAAAAAGTTAGAGCGTTTTATTAACCTAAAATGAAGCTTGAATCAGTCAAACAAACTTCTTATTGTACAGCAATTAACTCACTGGAATAAAAATATTGTCCAGATTCCGATTTTGCCTCAACCATCAATTTATATAAGCCTGCCACTTCTGGCGCGGGAACGTATATGCTACCTGATGATGCAATAACTAACTTACCCGATACTATTTTCCGACCACTTAAATCAAACC
>JBJTXG010000007.1:0-2318 GCA_046082125.1 Ferruginibacter sp.
TTTACCTGCTGTGCCGGAATGCCACTGCGGCTACCGCTACCGGATATACGAAAATGCATGCAAAAGAACAGGCACAATTGCTTGAGGCTGCTTTTTCGAAATAACCAACACGACCAACTAACCGATCACCCCATAAACAGACTACGTTATCATGTTTCAGAATTTAAGTGAGAAGCTGGAATCAGCGTTCAAAAACCTGAAAGGAGAAGGGCGGATAACCGACCTGAATATTGCCAATACGGTAAAGGACATACGCCGCGCGTTGGTTGATGCCGACGTTAACTATAAAATCGCCAAAGAATTTACCGATAAGGTGAAGGATAAAGCACTTGGAACCAAGGTGCTTTTGTCGGTTAATCCAGGACAGCAAATGGTTAAGATTGTTCAGGATGAGCTGACTGAACTCATGGGAGGTACAGAAAGTGCCTTTCAAGTTTCCGGAAACCCGGCCATCATCCTGATAGCGGGATTGCAGGGTAGTGGTAAAACGACATTCAGTGGGAAATTGGCCAGCTACCTGAAAACTAAAAAAGGGAAATCACCATTGCTTGTTGCCTGTGATGTATACCGCCCCGCCGCCATTGATCAATTGCATGTATTGGGCGAACAGATTGGCGTGGATGTGTTTAGTGATCGTGAAAATAAGAATCCGGTTGCCATAGCCGAACAGGCGATCCGAGAGGCGAAGTCTAAGAACAAAAATGTGGTGATCGTGGATACTGCTGGCCGCTTGGCAGTGGATGAAGTTATGATGGATGAAGTTGCCCGATTAAAGGCGGCGTTGCAACCCACCGAGATCTTGTTTGTCGTAGACAGCATGACTGGTCAGGATGCGGTCAATACGGCAGCCGCTTTTAATGAACGACTCGACTTTACTGGTGTTGTGTTAACCAAGCTGGATGTGTTTTTCCCCGACCGCATGGCACAACGGATCTTGGGCATGGGTGATATCGTGAGTTTGGTCGAGAAAGCACAAGCCCAGTTTGATGAAGCCGAAGCCGCCAGACTCGAAAAGAAAATTCGGAAGAATCAATTTGATTTCGAAGACTTCAAAAACCAGCTTCAGCAAATCAAAAAAATGGGCAATCTGAAAGACCTGATGGCAATGATTCCCGGTGTGGGCAAACAAATCAAAGACCTAGACATCAACGACGATGCGTTCAAAGGCATTGAAGCCATGATCAATTCAATGACTCCCTACGAGCGCCGAAATCCGGATAGTATCAATCCGAGCCGTAAGAACCGGATCGCCTGCGGCAGCGGAAAAAATATCAACGAACTGAATGCCTTCCTGAAACAATTCGAACAGATGAAGAATATGATGAAAATGATGACTAAGATGCCGATGGGCCGAATGCCCGGAATGGGTCAGATGATGGGTAAGCGGTAGTGATACAATGGCCGAAACCACTAAATTTTAAGATTTTTGACCGGAAGTGTTGATTTTTTTGGACAAAAAATAAAAAAGCATTTATCTTCGCGTCCCCTTATCTAAGGGTTAACCCTATTGTTCACAACCAAAAAAATGTCTATTTTTTATGGTAAAGATGCGTTTACAAAGACATGGTTCTAAAAAAAGACCATTCTATTTCATCGTTGTCGCCGACGCACGTAGTCCACGCGACGGAAAATTCATTCAGAAACTGGGTACCTACAATCCACTGACAGTACCGGCCACTATTCAGGTAGATCGCCAGAAAGCCTTGGATTGGTTGCAAAAAGGAGCTCAGCCAACGGATACGGTTCGTAGGATCTTATCTTTCAAAGGTGTGCTCTTTCTGAAGCACTTGCTTCGCGGTGTTAGCCTGGGTCTGTTTGACGAAGCTTCAGCAATGGAGAAATTCACCAAATGGATGGCTGAACACGAATCAAAAGTTAATCATCGCCAGTCAGCACACAAAAAAGCGCGGATGGATCGCCGAAATGTTCCTGTCGTGAAAAAAGTGGAAACTGCAGCCCCCGTTGAAGAAGCCGCACCAGCCGCGGAAGAAGCTGCTCCGGAAGCTCCTGCGTCCGAAGCACCTGCAACAGAAGAATAATTTTTACGAAAACTAGTTCAGTCCCGTCTGTCAGACGGGACTTTTTTTATCCATTCCCCACCTCTCTTTCCTAATTTTACAATGATTGCTTCTAATCTTTTGTGAATCTTGCCGGACATGACATCGTATGTTAATATCGGAAAAATGGTATCTGCCCACGGACTTTCCGGAGAGTTGATTATCGAACATCACCTCGGAAAAAAAACGACACTGTCCGGTGTGACGGCTTTGTTTATAGAAGAACGAAAGGGGAGTTTCATTCCGCATTTTATCGTTTCC
>JBJTXG010000008.1:0-8496 GCA_046082125.1 Ferruginibacter sp.
CACTGATTTTGTGGCACCTCTGGCATTAAGTACTGTTTCAAAAAACGACGTCTTTCATTTGTTAGCAGACCAGGATACGTGGTCTAATCATGTTGAATTAGGTCGCTGGGCTGATTTGTTTGTGATGGCTCCTCTCACCTGTAACACCCTAGCCAAAATGGCCAATGGCTTATGTGACAATATGCTGATGGCCGTTTATTTATCGTCAACGGCACCGATTGTGGTGGCGCCTGCCATGGATGAGGACATGTGGAAGCATCCTGCGACCCAACAGAATTTGCAGCGTATTCAATCTTTTGGCCACCAGGTGATTCCTGTTGAAACGGGAGAGCTTGCCAGCGGACTGATTGGTCCCGGAAGAATGGCGGAGCCCGAAGCAATTGTCGATTGGATACATTCTTTTTTTTTAATTCAAAGCCGCCTGACCGGTAAACAAGTTTTGATTACGGCAGGGCCAACGTACGAAAATATCGATCCGGTTCGGTTCATTGGTAACTATTCGACCGGAAAAATGGGGTATGCCTTAGCGGCTGTCTGTACTCAAATGTGGGCAAAGGTCACCCTCGTGAGCGGACCTACTGCCATTGAACCTCCTTTCGTACATCGGTTGATAAAAGTGACTACAGCAGAAGAAATGTATGAATCGTGTATTGCCTTGTTTCCAGCAAACGACCTTGCCATTCTGACAGCGGCAGTAGCTGATTACCGTCCGGATGTGAAGGCTGATCAAAAAATAAAAAAGCAGGAGGGTGAATGGATTGTTAAGCTTGTGCCCAACCCGGATATTCTAAAACAACTGGGTGCCCTTAAAAAAGACCATCAATGTTTGGTTGGATTTGCACTCGAAACAGAAAATGAATCAGAAAACGCACAAAAAAAGCGACAGGCAAAAAATGCCGATTTTATCGTCATGAATTCATTGAGGGATGCCAACGCTGGTTTTGGCAGCGACTCCAACAAAATAACTATTTTTGATAAATCGGGTGAAGTGCTTTCCAGCCCGCTGCTGACAAAACACACGATTGCCTCGCTGATAATCGATACAATAATCAATAAATTCTATGCGCAGTAAAACGCTCTTGCTGCTTTTCGCTCTCGGATGGATATGGTCCGCTTATGCACAGGAGTTGCGTGCCCGGGTGACGGTCGTGCCAACACGCGTTTCCAACAATGTGAACAGAAACGTGTTCACCAACATGCAAACAGCCCTCAATAACTTTTTGAATAATCGCAAATGGACCAATCTGACTTATGCGCAGCATGAGCGCATTGAATGCAATTTTCTGTTGAATGTTGAATCCACCGAGGAAATTAATGTTTGGGCCGGATCCCTGACAATTCAGGCTGCACGCCCGGTATATAATAGCTCGTACTTGTCGCCAATCATCAATTTTAAGGATGATAAAATCGCTTTCAAATACCAGGAGTTTCAACAATTGGAGTTCAATGAGAACCGGGTTACAGGAAACGATGCCCTGGCCTCCAACCTGACGGCTGTTTTTGCCTACTATGCGTATATGATTATCGGCTTTGATGCCCTGTCTTTTGCTCCCAATGGTGGTGAGGTCTTTTTTCAAAAAGCACAAAATATCATCAACAATGCACCGGATGGTCGATTGGTTTCCGGCTGGAAACCTTTTGACGGAAACAGAAACCGCTACTGGCTGGCTGAAAACCTGCTGAATACACGTTATGCAGCTATGTTAGATGTGTATTACAATTATTACCGAAACTGCATGGATAAGCTTTATGAAAACGAAAATCAGGCAAGAATGGAGCTGATGAACGTTATCAATCAGCTGGAAGCGTTTAATACAGACAATCCTAACACCATGATCAATCAGTTTTTCTTTCAAGGGAAAGGGCAGGAGATCGTTAAGATACTTTCCAAGGCCCCTCAAAACGAAAAAGCTCGTGCTGCGGAAATTTTATCAAGAATTGATGTAACCAACGCCGCCAAATACAATGAGTTGAACAAATGAGACTTTTCACTCCAATTTTATTACTAACGATGGCCGTTACCTCTTGCATATCAACAGACAATCCAATGCCGAATGATGTTCTGTCTCCCAAGAAAATGCAAGCAGTCATGGCTGATTACATCCGCGCCGATGTCTATGCATCTGAGTTTTTGAAACAAGATTCAACCCGGTCCGATACGGTAGAAAATATGCTCATGCAGCAGGCTGTTTTCAAAAAAAACGGCATCACTCGTCAACAATTTTACCGATCCTATGATTATTACGCAAAGCATCCAAAACACTGGAAGCCGGTGCTTGATTCCTTGCAAAAGAAATCAGACTCCGCCAATTTTATCCCAACGCTGAATTAATCAATATGAAGAAAGTCTTTCAACAGGCCGATGAAGCCATTGCAGATATTCAAGATGGTCAAACATTGATGCTGGGTGGCTTTGGTTTGTGTGGTATTCCGGAAAACTGCATTGCAGCCCTGGTTCGTCGAAACGTTCGTAATCTCACCTGTATCTCTAATAATGCCGGTGTAGATGATTTTGGTATCGGATTGATGCTGCAACAACGCCAGGTAAAGAAAATGATTTCCTCGTATGTTGGCGAAAATGCTGAATTTGAACGACAGATGCTGAGCGGTGAATTAGAGGTGGATCTGATTCCGCAAGGTACGCTTGCTACCCGGTGTATGGCAGCCGGTTATGGCATGCCAGCTATTTACACACCGGCGGGTGTTGGTACAGAAATCGCTGAAGGAAAAGAAATCCGCGTATTTAACGGTAAAGAATACCTGCTTGAAATGGCCTTTGATGCCGATTATGCCATCGTTAAAGCTTGGAAAGGCGATACAATGGGAAACCTAATCTACAAAGACACGGCTCGAAACTTCAACCCCCTGATGGCAATGGCCGGAAAAATAACAATTGCAGAAGTAGAGATCCTGGTTCCTGCCGGCGAGCTGGATCCTAATCAGATCCATACACCCGGTATTTATGTTCATCGGATTTTCCAGGGTTCGAATTATGAAAAACGGATCGAACAACGTACTGTTCGTCAAAAATAATGCGTTATGGCACTCGATAAATTTCAAATAGCACAGCGGATTGCCCGTGAACTTCGCGACGGATTTTATGTAAATCTGGGTATTGGTATTCCTACCCTTGTTGCCAATTACATACCAGACGGTGTGAACGTTACGTTGCAAAGTGAAAACGGTTTACTGGGGATGGGGCCTTTCCCCTTCGAAGGTGAAGAAGATCCGGATCTCATCAATGCCGGCAAACAAACCATTACTACCTTACCGGGCTCAGTATTCTTCGACAGTGCCATGAGCTTTGGAATGATCCGAGCGGAGAAAGTGGACCTGACCGTGCTCGGTGCCATGGAAGTCAGCGAAGAAGGTGATATAGCCAACTGGAAAATTCCTGGCAAGATGGTCAAAGGAATGGGTGGCGCCATGGATCTGGTCGCCAGTGCAAAAAACATCATTGTAGCTATGTTGCATACTAACCCCAAAGGAGAGAGTAAATTACTGTCCGCTTGTACACTACCGCTAACGGGTAAACGATGTGTGACTAAAGTCGTTACCGATCTTGGATGTCTTGAAATTGTTGCCGGCAAGGGATTCCGCTTACTGGAGCGTGCGCCCGGTGTATCTATCGAGGAAATACAGGCAAAAACAGCCGGCAAGCTCACCATAGAAGGAACCGTTCCTGAAATGGTTTTCTGACGACAAGATTTTTATTGAGCTGTAATATAGTGGACCTAGATCTTGGGTGCCGCTTCTAGAATTTCCTGGCTTACGCCGGAAGCATATTTTTCAAAATTCTTTACAAATTGACGAGCTAGGTCTTTCGCTTTTTCATCGTAGGCGGATTGGTCGGCCCAGGTATTCCGTGGGTTCAATACTTCTGAAGGAACATTCGGACAGCTGGTTGGCATCTGCATGCCAAATATTGGATGGGTTTCATAAACGACATCCTGCAGTTTGCCTTCCAACGCAGCGGTGATCATAGCGCGGGTGTGGGGCAGTGACATCCGATGTCCAACGCCATACGGACCACCACTCCAGCCGGTATTGATCATCCATACATTGACATCATGTTTACGCATTTTTTCACCCAACATTTGCGCGTAACGGCCCGGATGCAGTGGTAAAAAGGGAGCCCCGAAACAAGCGCTAAAGGTTGATTTAGGTTCGACTACCCCGGCTTCCGTTCCGGCTACTTTGGCGGTATAACCACTAATGAATTGATACATAGCCTGGCCTGGGTTCAGTTTGCTGATGGGCGGAAGGATGCCGTATGCATCGGCTGTCAGAAAAAAAATGTTTTTAGGCGTTTTGCCAACAGACGGTTCCAGCGCATTGCTGATGTAGGAGAGCGGATAACTAACACGAGTATTCTCCGTAATGACTTTGCTATGAAAATCGATTTGATTGGTTCCGGGCAGAAAGGTGGTATTTTCAACTAAGGCGCCCGGTTTAATGGCTCTGAAAATTTCGGGTTCTTTCTCTTCCGTGAGATCGATGGTTTTTGCGTAACAGCCTCCTTCAAAATTAAAGACACTGTCTTCTGTCCAGCCATGTTCATCATCACCGATCAAATGCCGGTTGGGATCAGCACTGAGGGTGGTTTTACCGGTGCCGCTCAATCCGAAGAAAATGGCTGTATCACCATCATGACCCATATTAGCTGAGCAGTGCATGCTCAGTACCTTTTTTTCATGGGGCAGGATGTAATTCAAAATAGTAAAAATGCCTTTCTTCATCTCGCCGGTATATCCGGTACCGCCAATCAAAATCATTTTACGCGTAAAGCTTACTATGGCAAAGTTGTGCTGACGGGTTCCGTCCGTAGCCGAATCGGCATGGAATCCGGGCGCTTGAATGATATGCCACTCGGGTAGAAAATGCTCCAGCTCACTGGCCTGTGGTCGTAAAAACATATTGTACGCAAACAGGTTACTCCACGGATTTTCGTTGATCACCCGAATGTTCAGGCGATAGTTAGGGTCTGCGCAGGCATAGGCATCCCGAACCCACACTTCCTTGGTGGATAGATAAGCCATCATTTTATTGTACAGGTTGTCAAAATGTGCCGTATCGATTGGGATATTAAAATCATTCCAGTTAACAGTATCAGTCGTGAGGTCGTCTTTCACAATGAACTTGTCTTTAGGACTTCGTCCGGTAAATTCACCGGTCTTAATAACGAGGGCACCAGTACTGCATAGTTCACCCTGTCCTTTATCGACAGCCTGTTTAGAAAGCTGCTCGGGATCCAACTGGTAATGGATGGTTGCAGTCGTTTGTAAGCCCATTGATGCCAATTTTTGAGAAAGGGACATAGGTGCAGTAGTAGCCATGTTGAACTTTTGGTTTGTGATACACGACAAAAGTAAACAGATGATTTTTATTGAATAATCGCAAATAGCTCTCTGTTTTTGAAAAAATTCAATAAAAATAACAATATTCGCACATTTATTTAAGGTATTTTGAATAGATATCTTCTGAGGTGATGCATAGTCAAAAAACACTCAATCCTTTCAATTTTTTAGATCGCCACTCAAAAAATCGGGGTTGATTCGGGGAACTGTATTCGTCGGTTTTTGGTTAGTTTTACAAAAATGCCCACCATGAAGTATTTGCCCCTGAATCCGGTGATTTTCAGGAAAAACCGCGACCGTTTTCTGTCTCGCATGCCCAAAAAGAGTATTGCCATCTTTAATAGTAATGATGAGCTGCCGACCAATGGGGATCAAACTTTCCCCTTTCGTCAGAATGCTGATTTGTATTGGTTGACCGGCATTGAGCAGGAAGACACCATGCTGATTCTGTTTCCTGAGAATCCGGATCCTACATTTCGAGAGGTATTGGTGCTTGTCAGGCCCAATGAACTTAAAGAGAAATGGGATGGTAAACGGTTGCGGGCACACGAAGCCCGTGCGATTTCCGGCATCGAAACCATTCTCTGGCTCGACACGCTCGAGGGAGCTTTGCAAGCATGGATCCACCAGGCTGATACGATTTTATTAAACACCAATGAGAATGACCGCAAAGCGAATATGGTTCCGGTAAGAGATTACCGGTTTGCAGCCCAGATGCGCGAGCGTTATCCGTTGCATCACTATGAACGAAGCGCTCGTATTTTAAAAGAGTTGCGTGCCATCAAAACGCCTGAAGAAGTGGAGGTGATGCAACAAGCCATTGACATCACTGAACGCACTTTTCGGCGAGTGATGCAGTTTGTTAAACCGGGCGTCATGGAATACGAAATCGAAGCAGAGATTAATCATAGTTTCCTTTCACAGCGGGCAACCGGACCAGCCTATGGGTCTATCATTGCCTCCGGTGACCGTGCGCGGGTCTTACATTATATTTCCAACAACCAGGTTTGTAAAGATGGCGAACTGCTGTTGATGGACTTCGGTGCCGAATACGGCCGCTATTGCGCCGATCTGACCCGTACCATTCCGGTCAGCGGAAAGTTCTCTCGCCGTCAAAAAACAGTTTACAATGCCTGCCTGCATTTGCATCAATATGCCGCCAGTATTTTAAAACCCGGTATCAGTATTGTAGATTACACCAAAAAAGTGGGCGAGGAGGCAACAGTCGTTTTTCACAAAATCGGTCTGTTGCGGAAATCGGATATCAAGAATGAAGATCCGGAGAACCGCGCCTATACGAAGTATCTCTATCATGGCATTTCGCATCATTTGGGTATCGATGTGCATGATTTGGGTACCCGTACCGAACCCATAAAGCCTGGCATGGTGTTCACCATTGAACCCGGCATCTACATAGAAGAAGAACAAATGGGCATCCGGATTGAAAATAACGTTCTCATTACAAAATCCGGAAACAAAGATCTGATGAAATCGATTCCGATAACGGTTGAGGACATTGAAGCCTGCATGAAAAAGTAGACATTCAATTATCTTCGCATACTGATGAAACAAATTCCCAATTTATTTACACTCCTGAATCTGATTTTCGGTTGTATGGCGATAACCGTGGTGCTGGAGCAAGGGCTGGTCGTTACGCTGGATGCCGATTGGCAGCGAGATGTATTGATACAGCCTCAAAAGATCTGGCTAGCCAGTCTATTTATTTTTGCCGCTGCTTTGGTTGATTTTTTAGATGGGTTTGTTGCGCGTTTATTTGATGCGAGTTCTGAAATGGGCAAACAGCTCGATTCATTGGCAGATGTGGTCAGCTTTGGTGTAGCCCCATCCATGATTTTATATCATTTCTTAAAACTGTCCTGGGCACAAACAGCTTACGGACTTTCAACGAGCAACTGGGTTCTGGTTCCAGCTTTTTTGGTGGCCGCCGCCGCTGCGTATCGACTGGCTCGCTTCAATATTGATACGCAACAAACGGTTTCTTTCATAGGCGTTCCTACACCGGCCGTTGGTTTATTAGTGGCTTCCTTTCCAATAATCTATCATTATGAAAACGGATGGATGACTGAATGGTTGCTCAATCGATGGGCTTTGTACATCCTTATACTTGTGTTGGTTGTATCTATGAATTTACGCATATCGATGCTTTCGTTCAAGTTCAAAAACCGAACATGGCGGGATCTCTTGCCGCAGCTGACATTGTTGCTTCTCGGTGCGCTTTCACTGATTATTTTTGGTTGGAGCGGTATTCCGCTGATTTTTGTTTCTTACATGCTCACGTCTATCATTTTCAAAAAACAGCTATGATGATACATACAGTTCGAATTCGGATTATGCCCCACAAGGAATTGCTGGATCCACAGGGAAAAGCGGTGCTCATAGGCATGCATCAACTCAACCTGGGCTCGGTAACGGATGTACGGGTCGGTAAAAACATCGAATTGCAAGTAGAGGCTAACAATCCCGAGGAGGCCGTTCAAATCGCATCTACAGCCGCTACGCAACTACTGGCCAATCCGGTGATGGAGGTTTTTGATATCGAGCTTCTATCATCGTAATTGACTAATCTTATGCTCTACATCGTTCCTACACCGATCGGTAATTTGGGGGATATGACTTTTCGGGCAGTAGAGGTATTAAAAACGGTAGACCTGATACTGGCTGAAGATACACGTACCTCCGCTGTTTTATTGAAACATTTTGACATTGCTACACCGCTTACCGCCTATCATCAGCATAATGAGCACAAAATTGTAGCACATCTAACCAATCAGCTGGCTGCCGGGAAATCGATGGCCTTAATAACCGATGCCGGAACGCCGGGAATCAGTGATCCGGCTTTTCTACTTGTTCGATCCTGTGTTCGCAATGGCATCAACGTAACTTGTTTACCAGGTGCAACGGCTTTTGTACCCGCCTTGGTGGCTAGTGGTATGCCGACAGATCGATTTGCGTTTGAAGGCTTTTTACCGCTGAAAAAAGGGCGGAAAACAAAACTGGACCAATTGGCAAAGGAAGACAGAACCTTTATCTTGTATGAAAGTCCGGTCCGTTTATGCAAAACGCTGAACGAGCTCCGTGATATGCTGGGGGCGGATCGTTCAATTGTAGTGTGTCGTGA
>JBJTXG010000009.1:0-2265 GCA_046082125.1 Ferruginibacter sp.
TATGTATTTATTCAAATCGGCGATTTTCCAGGCCGGAATGGATTGTGAACGAGCGCTCAGACTGATGATTACCGTAAGGATAAGTATGAAAAGATTCTTCATTACAAAATAAAGGTTAGTTTAGTCGGACCCATGGCCGTATTCATGCATATAAGCATAGGGTTGTGTAATTTGTCCGTGCTGTACGACGGTTGCCCGGTCAATCATGGCACTGTTTCCATCGAACAGATCTTTCAGTACAAATTTAATGAGTTGTTGACCAAAATAGCTACTGGCGTCACGGGGTAACTCATTGGGCAGGTTACCCACAGCCATCATGTCGATGGTGTGCGGAAGATAGGGTTCCGTTTTTTTTAAGGTCCATTTATCTACCCCATAAACCGGATCATCTATGGTGGAATCGCCCAAGTTACAAGGAACGGAGCCGTACATATCATCGGTTATATCGGCGATGGTTTGAATGCGAAAAGTTGGATTTTGCAAGTCTTCTTTTTCAAATAATCGGGGAATATCGTGATCCCAATAAATGCCATTCATCAAGATATCCGTATGTGGCAAATACTGCTTGAACACACAGTTGTATTTGGATGGATGCTGATGGAAATCATCTCGGGAGTAGGTGCCGGTTTCCTGGTTGATATAGAGATCACGTCCCTTGAGGTGCACATAAACCGGGTATGGGAATTCGTTTGTTCGATAGTCGTCCGGTTCCACTTCATGAATGCCAAGAAGGTTCATGATTTCAAGTACACCATGTGCCACACGGCCACTACCGGTTACGGCTATTTTGATAGGAGGTATTTGAAGCCCAAAATAGGTATGGATTAGGTCGTTGAATGTTTTGGTCGAATTCACGCGGTTGAGCTGATAGGAGCCTGTTTTATGGCCATAAGCCATGATGCCGTTGTGCGCACCCACTACACCGGCAAAAAATCCAAATCCAATGATTCGTTTGCCATCATGATGCTCCAGGCACTCGTAATCAATCAGGGTTATTTTTTTATCCAGGATCGCTTTGAACAAATCACGGTTATAGGGTTGCAGTTTTTTGGTGTGAGAAAAGAACAGATACGTTTTTTCTGGAATCAGCATCTCAATGGGCACTTCTTTGATACCTAACAGGATATCGGCCATTGACACATCCTCGACCACGTCGATGCCGGCCTGGATATACTCCGCATCACGGAAACAACGGGTTGGAATGCTTTGCACTAGAACCCGGATATGCGGTTGATTGTTTTGTAAGAATTTACAGTGGGCGGGAGTGAGGGCAACTCGGTTGTCAGAGGGTTGTTTGCCTTCACGAATCAATCCAACAGTGAGCATGCGCTGATTTTTGGCAAGATACATTTTATCATTCTAATCCGTAAAACTACCTTTGTTGAATGAATTTGTTTACTCTGTTTGATTTGCCGGAAACACCGGTAGTGCGCGTGCCGGATCTCACTGATCGTTATTTACGCCTGCAACGGAAGTATCATCCTGATCATCAATCAAACCAGGGCAATGATGAGAACCATTGGGAGGCGATGGAATTGTCGGCATTGGTGAATAAAGCCTATCGGATTTTTAGAAATGAGATGGAGACGCTGGCCTATTTCCTGGACGTTAAAAATAAGCTTAACGGGGAGGAGAAAACGGCCCTATCACCGGCATTTTTGGCCGAGATGATGGAACTCAATGAAGCGCTGGATAATGGGCACCTTTCGGCTTTTCAGGAGGACGTAAATGCCATGATGAAGGAACTTGATCACACCGTGCGTGATTTGATGGTAAACAATAGTTCGGAATGGTCCGACGCAGATCTCAATCGGTTAGTCGCTTATTATTACCGAAAGAAATATATCGTACGGCTTTTGGAGAGATCCAATCATTGATGTAATATTGCGTCCCGATAATTATAATCGGAATTCAAGCCCAGGTGGCGGAATTGGTAGACGCAGCAGACTCAAAATCTGCCATTCGCAAGGATGTGCTGGTTCGATTCCAGTCCTGGGCACAAAGGCCTCGACGATAGTCGGGGCCTTTGTCGTTTGGATGAGTGCAAAGTTTACTTTGCTAATCAGACAAGCGAAAAAGACCTGTCGCGATAGCGACAAAGGCCTTTGGGTACGCCCCTCGCAGGAGTAAATGGAACTGCAGCGTGAATCCAGCCTGCCCGCCTTAGGCGGATCCTGGGCACGATGTTATTTAAAAAGATAACAATCAGCCGCTGATTTTTCAGCGGCTTTTTAATTATACTCTTAATGATTTTAAAAAAAAAAC
>JBJTXG010000010.1:0-3368 GCA_046082125.1 Ferruginibacter sp.
CGAGTTCGGCCGCATCATCTACGCCGATAAACTCCACTTCATAGTTGAATTCGCTGGCAACCAGTTCAATCACATCCGCCTCCAGGCGTTGATTGATTGAAACCATGATGCCCAGGCTCATACACTTGCTGATCACATCGGCGAATGACACATCCATCAGGTTAGCCAGTTCGCTTACCGAGATAAATTCAGTTACCTGCAGTTTTTGTATGCCACCAGCCTCATCGCCCATCTGTTCGGCCATCTCTTCGCGCTTGGCCTTCCGGTACTTTGCTTTCAAGCTCTTGCCACGACCACCGGCACCGGCGAGTTTGGCTTGTGTTTGGCGGAGCTTCTCCTGGATTTCTTTTTCGTCGATGATTTTATCATCTCGTTTGGCACCGCCACGTGCACCACCGCGAGGACCACCCGCTTGCGCACCATGACTATCCGGAATAGCCCGGTTGCCACGAAGGCCATCCGGTCCTTTTTTCTGAATAGGAATTCGCTTGCGTTTCTGGCGATCTTCAGCCGACTCACGCCGTGGTCGCGTGTCATTATTGACGGGCAATTCAATTTTACCGAGGATCTTGGGACCGGATAATTTTTCGGCCTGAATATTTTCAATTGTGGGTGGAACAATGTCAGCGGGCTTCGCCGGTTTTTCCGGTTCAGCGCTTTTTTCCGGGGTGGGTTTTTCCTCCGGTTTAACCTCTTCTTTCTTTTTTCCTTTTTTGGGTTTTGTTGAAGAGTCGATCGCGTCAAGGTCAATTTTGTCGAGTACCTTGGGGGCTTCGAGTTCGGGCACCTCGATTTTCACCAGTTCGGCCGGCTTTTCGGCTTCTTTTTCCGGTGCGGGCGCCGGCTCCGGTTTTGAGGCTGTCTTTTTATCCTCTTTTTTGCGAATAGAAAGATCTTCCTCGTCTTTTTTCTTTTTCGCATCGGCTGATCCTTTGGGAAGGTCAACCATTTCCGCTTTCATCCGTGCGGCTTTGTCTTGCTGAAATTCTTCCTGCAAAACCCGATACATGGCCTCCGTCAGTTTTGAAGAAGGCTTTAGTTCCTCTGCCGGGAAATTTTTAGACACCAAGAATTCAATCAGCGTATTGGTGCCGATGTTGAATTCTTTGGCCGCAGCCATGAGTCTGGGTGTGTTTACTTCTGCCATTTTATATAACTGCCGATTTTCAGGATTCGGCAAAATCCATAGTTAACTAACGTATACTTATTCTCTGTCAAACTCCTCTTGCAGAACGCGACGTACGTCGGCGATCGTCTCTTTCTCGAGGTCCGTGCGACGCTCCAGTTCTTCCGGTGTCAGGTTGAGAACGGAACGGGCCGTATCGCAGCCTACACGTTTGAATTCATCTATCACCCATGTTTCAATCTCATCGCTGAATTCATCGAGGTCGATATCAAAACCATCTTCTTCTTCATCAGTATCACGGAACACGTCGATTTCATAGCCGGTCAGCTCGCAGGCCAATTTGATATTTACGCCGCGACGGCCAATAGCCAACGAAACCTGATCTGGTTGCAAAAACACATTGGCGTGCTTTTTCTCGGTATCCATTTCGATGGACGTGATTTTGGCGGGTGTCAATGAACGCTGTATCAACAGCTGCGTGTTGTTAGTCCAGTTGATAACATCAATATTTTCATTGCGTAATTCACGCACAATGCCATGAATACGGCTTCCTTTCATGCCCACACAGGCTCCAACGGGATCGATCCGGTCATCGTAGGATTCAACCGCCACTTTGGCGCGCTCTCCCGGATCCCGCACAATTTTCTTCACCACAATCAAGCCATCAAAAATTTCAGGCACCTCAATTTCCAGCAATTTCTCGAGGAACATCGGACTGGTGCGCGAGAGGATGATCACCGCCTGATTATTCTTGAGCTCTACTTTCTTCACCACGGCGCGGATGGTTTCGCCTTTTTTGAAATAGTCACTAGGGATCTGTTCGGATTTGGGCAGCAACATTTCGTTACCGTCTTCGTCGAGAATCAATACTTCTTTTTTCCAAACTTGGTAAACTTCACCGCTGACGATATCGCCAACGCGGTCTTCGTATTTTTTGATCAGGAGATTTCGTTTCAGGTCGTTGATGCGGGCCGCCAGTGTTTGTTTGCCGGCAAGGATAGCGCGTCGACCAAACTCTTTCTGAATATCGATCTCTTCATACAATTCTTCACCAACCTGGTAATCGGGTTCGATTTTGATTGCGTCCTTATACTCAATTTCGGTGAGGGTGTTATACAGGTCGTCGTCGTCCACAATGGTCCGGCGACGGAATATCTCAAGATCCCCTTTTTGGTCGTTCACGATCACGTCGAAATTGTCGTCGCTGCCGTATTTTTTTCGGATCAGGGTTTTGAAAACGTCTTCCATGACTTTCATCAGGGTGGGGCGGTCAATACCTTCTGCCTCCT
Source organism: Ferruginibacter sp. (assembly GCA_046082125.1). Taxonomy (GTDB): domain Bacteria; phylum Bacteroidota; class Bacteroidia; order Chitinophagales; family Chitinophagaceae; genus Ferruginibacter. The sequence goes on from JBJTXG010000010.1 coordinate 2,416, forward strand.
TGAATTCCTGAAAGGATTCGATCAGGTTGATACTTGCCATAAAACAGTTCGGTCTCTCACCGTTTGAACGGTCCCCGCCGAACAGAGGGGGTTTGGTTAAAAATTAAAATTGTATCAGCACTTTGGTTTGTCGGATATCGGTAAAAGGTAAAACGGTTGTTTTTTGAACAGCTTTTTTGCCTTTACCCTCCGTTGATTCTATTGTTATGTGATCCTCGCTCACCGCCGTCAGGGTACCCTCCAAGCGGGTTTCGTCCTTCAAAGAAACGTCCACCAGCCGCCCCGTATTTTTTAGGTACTGGCGGTGTGATTTCAGCGGCTCATCCACACCCGGACTGGACACTTCCAGTGAAAAATCGCCATCCGGGAATAACCCGGCTTCTTCGATCTTTTTGTACAAGGCCCGATTGACCCGGATACATCGTTCAATGGGCAATCCATTGTCTGCATCGATGAACAGTTTGATATTATTGGTAGGTTTTACCCGCAGATCAACCAGAAACAGGTCTTCTTCCAGCAAAGGCTGGAGTAATTCACGGATGGTATCAAGTGTCGTTTCGGTCATCGTTATTTCAGACAATGAAAAAGGGAACGAGTCCGTTCCCTTCGATTGATTCATTTTCCGGAGCAAATATAGTGTAGCGGGCTGATTCAACCAAAGGAAATAGGTGAGTTTGCGTCTGTTTTGAAAAAAAAGCGACCTACCTTTGATTTATGATCAAAGTGCTAGTACAGATCGCGCTGTTCTATCTAATATATAAGTTTATTCAATACTTCGTTGTGCCCATCATAAAAACGGCAAAAGACCTCTCAGTAAAATCAGAGGCCATGAGACAGGCTTCAAAAAAACAAGAAAAAGCAGCTGCTGCCGGTTCTACTCAATCTGGGACCAAGCGGCCACCTCATGGAGAATACATTGATTTTGAAGAAATTAAATAAGCTTTTCCTCAGAG
>JBJTXG010000011.1:0-3559 GCA_046082125.1 Ferruginibacter sp.
CATATGATACACCCTTGGGTGCCCGTGCATATGTTGATGAACGGCTGGGTACAATTGGGTATTTGCATACCTGTTTTTATAACCGGCATCTGGTTTTTTGGGAGGAGTGCCTGTAACAGCCTCCGAAACGGCCTGCCGAACATGAATGTGCTGATAACGCTGGGCGCGTTGGTGTCATTCGGATACAGTTTAATCGGACTCCTCTACTTCCGCGACAGCACCTATTATTTTTTTGAAACAACGGCATCCATTATCAACCTAGTGTTCCTGGGCAATTACCTCGAGGAAGCCACCGTATCGGCCACGCAAAAAGCATTGAAATCATTGATTCGGCTTCAACGCGTTACGGCCAACATGATTGCCTTTGATGACGCGCATCAGGAGCTGATTTTTCCGGTAGACAGCACCCATCTAAAAACAGGCGATTTAATCTTGATACGCACCGGCGAACAAGTTCCGGCCGATTGCAAAGTACTATGGGGCGATGGCTTGGTCAATGAATCGATCATTACCGGAGAAAGCAACCCGGTTCGGAAACAAAAAAAATCATTACTGATTGGCGGCAGTGTGGTTGAACAGGGCAGTTTCAAAGCCCAGGTTACCACGATCGGAGCCGATTCTGTATTAGCAGGCATCATACGAATGATCAAAGAAGCGCAGGCTCATAAACCGCCGGTTCAGAAACTCGCCGATCGGATCAGTGCCATTTTTGTACCGCTTGTCATTGGTATAGCCATCCTGGGTTTTTTCGTCAATCGCTATTGGCTGGATGTTACGCTGGTTCAGGCCTTGATGCGTTCGATTGCGATACTAGTGATTTCTTGTCCTTGCGCCATGGGGTTAGCCACTCCGGCGGCCATTGCGGTTGGCATGGGACGGGGGGCGCGGTCTGGTATTTTGTTTCGAAATGCCGCTGTGCTGGAGCGATTTAAGACCATTCGACAAGTGGTGTTGGATAAAACGGGCACCCTGACTACCGGTCAGTTTGAGATAACCAGCTTCCACACAACCATCGATTCGGAACAGTTTAAATCCATCGTTGCGTCGTTGGAAAAACATTCGACCCACCCGATTGCCCGATCGGTTGCCAATAGCTGGTCATCGGCTCCCGCACTTGCCTGGAAGCAGGTTAATGAGATTCGCGGTAAAGGCATGCAGGGAACAGCAACAACCGGTGATGTGTACACGATTGGGTCGGCCCTGTTTTCCGGGATACCGGCTGATCAGGAAGAACATGCGATTTGGGTTCGCTGTAATGAAGTTGTCATTGGCTGGATCGATGTAGAAGACCGTATCCGTCCCGAAGCCGAAACGGTCATTCAACAATTGAAACGCATGAACATCACTCCGGTAATGCTTACCGGCGACCGACTCTCGAAGGCGACGTGGGTAGCCGACCGCCTGGGTATAGAGGTCGTTCATGCCGAAAAGTCACCGGAAGAAAAATGGAAAATCCTGGATGAGCTTTGTCGCGAAACGCCAACGGCCATGGTGGGTGATGGCATCAATGATGCGCCGGCTTTATCAAGGGCACAGGTCGGCATCTCTCTTGGTCAGGCCTCTCAGCTTGCTCAACAACAGGCCGATGTGATCTTGATGAGTGGCGGTCTTGACAAACTACCGGACAGTATTGCGCTCGGAAGACATACCTTGCTGACCATCCGTCGTAATCTTTTTTGGGCTTTTTTCTATAACCTCGTGGCTATTCCAATTGCCGCACTGGGTTTTCTGACACCAACCTTGGCTGCGCTTACCATGGGATTCAGCGATGTGATGCTGGCATTCATTTCCCTGCATTTATTCATCAAAAAACTGGTGTAACGATTACTTTCCATTGAATCCGCAACAAACTATATTAAAAAAATATTGGGGCTATGATCAGTTCCGCCCCATGCAAGAGAACATTATCCAATCTGTTTTGGATGGGCAAGATGTATTGGCCGTGTTGCCAACCGGAGGTGGTAAATCCATTTGCTTTCAGGTACCGGCCATGATGATGGATGGCATTTGTTTAGTCATCACCCCGTTGATTGCGTTGATGAAAGATCAGGTGGAGAATTTGGAACGGCGAGGCATACACGCCCTGGCGATTCATTCCGGCATGAACTATCATGATACGAAGCGCACGTTGCAAAATGCGGCCTTTGGGAACTACAAATTCCTGTATGTGTCACCGGAGCGATTGGAAACCGATTTGTTTGATGAGTTCCTACCTTCTATTTATCCATCGTTGATTGCCATTGATGAGGCGCATTGTATTTCGCAGTGGGGATATGATTTCCGGCCGGCCTATCTGCGTATTGCCCGCATTCGTGAGGAAATACCTGAAACACCGGTGATTGCCTTAACGGCATCAGCCACCAACGAGGTACAACAAGATATTTGCGATAAGCTGTTGTTTACGGCCAATAAAGCCGTTTACAAACAGTCGTTTCATCGTCCCAACCTGGCATATAGTGTCCTCCAACCAGCGTCAAAACAACACGAATTGATTCAGTTGGTTACCCGCCTTGAAGGATGCGGGATTGTGTATTGCCGAAGTCGAAAACGTACGCTGGCGATGGCCGAGGCGCTGAACCAACAAGGATGCCGGGCCGATTATTATCACGCCGGACTGGATCATGCCACCCGAAGCATTAAACAATCCGATTGGAAAAAAGGAGTCACCCGGGTGATGGTTTGTACCAATGCGTTTGGGATGGGCATCGACAAACCGGACTTGCGCTTTGTCATTCATACCGACCTGCCCGAGAGCTTGGAACATTATTACCAGGAGGCGGGTCGTGCGGGTCGGGATGGTGAGCCGGCCAGGGCGATCTTAATGTGCGATCAGTCTGATCGGGAACGGTTATTATCGATGCATGCGCTTCGTTACCCGGAACCGGCCATCGTTCGGCAGTTTTATCTTGATCTGATGAATCACCTGCAAATCGCTGCCGGTGTCGGCGAAGACACTTCGCATCCGATGGATATAAGTCATTTCTCGGCCGCTTTTCAATGGAGTCCAATGCAAGCCCAATTGTTGATTCGTTATCTGGAAGATGAACAGTTGATTTGTTTTTCGGAGGGCTATGCCGCTCGTTCCACGATTGTGTTTACGGCCAACCGACTAGAACTCGATGATATAGAAAAAAGCCAACCGGAACTTTTTGAAATGGCCCGTGCATTGCTGCGCACGTACGGAGGTATCCTGACCGAACCGGCCTACATTTCTGAAAAACAACTGGCCCGCGTCGTTCGATTACCAGAAACAGCCATCAGCGATTCATTGAAACAGTTGCATCGGCACCGCATCATCGATTACCGACCAGGCACCGATCAGGCTACCGTCACCTTGTTGAAAAACAGGATGTACCGCGACGATCTTCGGTTTAATACCCAAGCGTTGTTGTTTCGGAAAGAACAAGATGAGATACGCATGAAGGCCATGTTGTCGTATGCTAAAACGGACACCTGTCGGAGTGTTTTTATTGGTCAATATTTCGGCGACGACAATCAACCGGAGTGTTCTGTATGTGATTGTTGCCTTGCTCGGCCATCGCAAAAAACGGTTGGCCAG
>JBJTXG010000012.1:0-2967 GCA_046082125.1 Ferruginibacter sp.
GCATAGAGGCCTAGTTGGTTGAGTTCTTTTAGAGTCAGATCGTCGAGTCCGGTAGTTTGTTCCCATCCTTCATTTCCTTTCATCATTATTTGCATACCAATGGCTGTTTTGTCTTGAAAGGCACGTTCCACATCCCTTGCCCGGTAGGTTGGCTGGATTTCAAATACTATAGAGAGATGCGTTTTTCGAATGTCACCGATTGAATGATGGAGATCAATTTCGTGCGGTTCTTCCGACGATTCATATCGTCCGTGGGGTGTTGTAAAAAAGCAAATGGATAAATAGGGATAAAATTTCGAGTATGTATCCTGTATTTCCAAAAGGGTTGTGTGATCGTGTATATCAAGGTGCATCGAAGCAAGATGTAGCTTTCCGAAGCCCTTACCAATGATACCGATCAATGAATGGTTTTCTGGATTAAAACTCTACAATCAATCCAATCGTAGGGAGAACATTGCCATCGCGATTTGATAAAATCAATGGAATCGCATTGCTTCCGTCGGGCTGCAGTGGACCATTGTCTGTTGTCAGGAAGGCTGTATTAGACTCATTGCGTTGGAAGGTATAGTTTGGAATGCCGGCAGATGCGGCGCCATACAGGTTTTGGATATCCAGAAACAGATCAATGGTTTGTTTGCGAAAGTTCCATTTTTTATCAATCCGAAGATCGGCTGCATGAAAGGCTGGCAAACGAAGACTATTCACCTTCGAGTAATCAAACACACCCACACCCTGGCTGAGGTAATTCAACTGGCTGCTGGTTGCATCGAAGGGAGTATAAGGTGCGGCGCCTTGATAACGGAATTTCAAACCGATTTCCCAGTTACGATTCAGTTTATAACCGCCCGTGAAGCTGATCAGGTGGCGGTTATCCCAACTGGCTGGCTGGTAGATTCCGCTGACTCCCGTAAACTCGCTGTTGAAGAAAGTATAACTGAAAACACCAAACAACCGCTTGGTTAGTTTTTGTTGAGCGAAGAGTTCAAAACCGAACGCGCGACCTTTTCCATTTTGCGTTACGGGCTCATTCCCGATGGCACCAAACTCGGTGCCTTTGTTGGCTAAGCTAATGCCATCCAGTATGCTAATCGGATAATTGGCGTATTTTTTATAGAAACCTTCCAACGTAAATCGGGTGTTTAGATTGGGCAGGTATTCGATGCCGGTAACAAGATGGGTGCTTTGAATATACTTGCCGGAATTCGATAGTATACCGCTTGCATTTTGAAATGCCAGCTGTGTATAGGCTGGGAGTCGGAAGTAGGATCCGGCACTGGCATTAAGAGACAACTGATCATTGATGGTGTATCGAATACTCATCCGTGGACTGAATTGTTCAAGCGGGTTAGACTCACTGTTTGATGCATTATTTCCATCCACACGGGCACCAAGGCTGATGGCTATCCGATTATTCAATAAAAGGCGGCCAGCCTGTATGAACGCCCCATACCGGAGAAAACCAACGGCGGTGTTGCTTCTGATCTGAATAGCGTTTTGAAGGGTGTCTCCGGTGTTGTTGGTTATTGTTTTACGGAGCGTTTGTTCAAAACGGTTATCAAAGTCAACATACTGGGCCGTGGCGCCATAGCTGATTGTCCAATTGCGAATGGTGCTGTTCATGTTCCAGCGTAGTTTATTTTCTGTTTCTCGGCTATTGATCAGGAGTGTTTGTGTATTGGGTTCTTGTATGTCATTATCCTCAAATTTATCTGCCCGGTTATTCAGGGTATTTCTGCTGAGTGACAGCGTCCAGTAACCCGTTGGGGTGAGATGTTTCCAAGTCATACCCACGGTGTAGTTCCATTGGTTCACGATTGGATTACTGTTAAGTACATAAAGCTTCTCAGGCGATGCATTTCGGATCGAGGCAAAGCGGAATTCGTCGATTGCGCCGATGCCAATCGTGGTGAGTGTATTTTTGGCATTGATCCGGGTATTCGTTTTGAATTGGAAATCCCAGTAATTCGGACGTATGGGCAGATCGATTGCCTGAAACAGCAGCTCCAGATAGCTCCGTCGAGCCGACGCTAAAAATGTGGTTTTGGGCGACAGTGGACCATCGAAAGTAGCCGCCACTTCGGTAGCGCTTACCCGTATATTTCCTTGTACTTTTTTAGAATTTCCATTTTTTTGTTTAAACTGAAAAACGCTGCTGAGTGTGTTATCATACTTTGCATCGAAGGCGGACGTGCTCAGTTTGACTTCTTCAATAAAACTGACGTTGAGGATTCCTTGCGGACCGCCACCGCTTCCTTGTGTGCCAAAGTGATTGATGAGAGGCACTTCAATACCATCGAGAAAAAAAACGTTTTCGGAAGGCGCTCCTCCGCGGATGATGATGTCATTCCGAAATGAACCGCCGGCTGCTCCTCCGCCAACACCCGGTAGTGATTGAATTACCTTACTGATGTCAAAGTTGCCGCCCGGATTGGCGCGTATATCCTCTGTCGTTAGTTTTTGTATAGAGAGTGGTGTTTCCAGACTTGTTGCTTTGGCGGTATTTCGAGCGCTTTTGACGATTACATCGGCGAGTTGGGAGGGTGCTCGTTCCAGTTCAATAGCGAGCGTGATCTCGTTGCCGCTGGTTATGACTAGGTTACGGAGAGTGTAGGTTGTATAGCCAATGGCTGATGCGGTTAGGGTATAGGTTCCCGGTACGATATTCTCAACTCGGAAAACCCCATTTTTATCAGTAATCGAACCGAATGAACCCGGCTCTAACTGGATGGATACATTGCCAAAGGCCTGTTGGTTTCGGTTATCGGATACGGTACCGCTGATGCGGCCGTTTTGTGCATAGCTATGTACGTAAGCGATCAGCAAGATGCTGAGAATGAGTTGCAGAATCAGGCAACAAAGTATGCTGGTTGCTACTTACGCAAGAGCTTCAGTGCAGTAGATGATGTTCTATGCTATGTCAAGTCAGGAGACCCTCCGCCTAACTGGAAAATAGCTTTGCTCAAATCT
>JBJTXG010000013.1:0-2493 GCA_046082125.1 Ferruginibacter sp.
CCTAGCTTCTTTTACGTCATGCACACGGAGTATGTCGGCGCCCTGCTGAAGGGCGATCATATGCATGGCGGTCGTACCGTTCAATGCGTCCTCCGGGGATATGCCGAGGGTTCGGTAGATCATCCCTTTACGTGATAGGCCAACCATGACCGGATAGGACCATTGGTTGAAAACGGAGATGTTTTTAAGTAGTTTAAAATTGTGATCCGTTGTTTTTCCAAATCCGATACCCGGATCGACAATCAAATCATGAACACCGGCTTGGTTGGCGATTTGTATTTGTGTATTGAGTTGATCAAAGACATCCAGCACAACATCATTGTACGAAGGGTTTTGTTGCATGGTTTCGGGGGTGCCCTGAATATGCATGCAACAGTATGGGCTCTGGAGTTTCGCTACCGTGGGTAACATGGCAGAATCAAATGTGCCACCGCTGATATCATTCACTAGAGACGCGCCCGCCTGAATAGCCAACTGTGCAACAGACGCATGATAGGTATCGATTGAAAGGTAGGTTTCCGGGAAATGGGTCATGATCGTTTGTATGACCGGTAACACCCGATCCAACTCTGCTTGCGCTGGCAGTCGGTCGCTGCCTGGACGTGTGCTTTGTCCGCCTATATCTATGATATCGGCGCCCTGTTCCAGCATTTGGCCAATTTTTTCAACCATCAATCCCTCCGGCTCGTTGAGGTAGCCTTTGAAAAAGGAGTCGGGGGTGACGTTGTAGACAGCCATGATGCGAGGCCGGTCGAAAGAGAGCAATTGTCCTTTTATTTTCAGGGTGCGCATTGGCATTGGATTTGTATTTTTGTAAACATACCAAAAAACAGGAAATCGATCTTTACATGAACCGTACGGAGACTCAATACCACGAAGAAACGCAGGCGTGTCGGGCCATATTCCTTAACAAAACCGCTGATTACGGCACCTCCTGGCGTGTCTACCGAACGATTTCCGTGGTGGATCAGATCTACATCAAAGCCAAACGCATAAAAACCATACAGCAAAAAGGAACCCAGAAAGTAGGGGACGATATACGCTCCGAATTCAGGGGTATGCTGAATTATGCCGTCATCGGATTGATCCAAGAGCAGCTGGAACATGAAGTCACCGAACAGTTGCCCGTTGATCAGGTTTCCAACTTATACGACCAGGTTATTTCTTCGGCGATGCGGTTAATGCAAGATAAAAACCATGATTATGGTGAGGCCTGGCGAGAAATGAGTCAGGAGAGCTTCATTGATCTGATACTGGCCAAATTACTCCGGATCAAACAGATCATAGGCAACGACGGTAAAACCATTGCCAGCGAGGGGGTAGAGGCTAATTTCTATGATATCCTCAATTATGCTGCGTTTGGACTGATATTAATGCAAGAGGGCAAACATCAAGCCTAACTAATTGACACAATAGAATATCAAGTATGAACAACTATGTAACCACATCACTTCGGATACTGATATCAGTACTGTTCATATTGTCTGCAATTTCCAAAACATTACCTTTTCCGCAGGCGATGAATTATTTTATCCGAAACCTACACGATCTGGGCTTTGTCAATGCCTGTACCAAAGAATACTTGCCGCGACTGATCATTGCGTTCGAGTTGGCTATCGGTATTGCTATTTTACAAGCACATTATTTGAAGCGCATCGTGATTCCGGCAACCATATTGCTGTTGGTTGCTTTTTGTATTCATTTAGGTATCCAGTTATTTCAAGGTGGCGCCGAAAACTGCGGTTGTTTTGGACAGCTCATTCCAATGACGCCTCTGGAGGCGCTGATTAAAAATATACTTACCATTGGAATCCTGGTTTACTTATTTTTCAAGGTTAGTGATAAGCCGCCTGGTGAAAACCGATTCAGTATCCTGTTGCTGATTTTCTTTGTATCCGCATTCTTGATGTTCTTCCTGTTTCCATTTAATCCGCCCCCATGCATCACCGGCAAACAGAAGCCAGCCACTCAGTTTCCAATGGCACCGAGTGATAGCAACCTCATGTATACGATGCCAATCGATACAACAACGAATCCGGCTGGACAAGTTGATGTTGTTGATACCGGTTCCAAGCAAACGATTAAAAAGGGGAAAGATAGTGCCGTAACCGTCAAGCAGCCGCCAACGGTAGCTGTGCCAACAATGCAAGAGCCTCCGGTCGTTCTTTCCAAGTATACTAAATACAATCAGTTTGGTGGAAAGACGGTCAATCTGAATCAAGGAAAAAAAATACTTTGTTTGTTTGTGCCTGGCTGTGATCATTGTCGCGATGCCGCTAGGCAATTGGTCGCCGCTTCCAAAACCCAGAAACTTCCTCCGGGGTATGTTTTGTTTATGAATGAGGAAACGTTCAAAATCCCAGAATTTTACAAAGAAACAGGCATTACCTATCCGTATTTTTTAATCGAGGACCTGCTCGAATTTTACAACGTGCTCGGTAGTGGAGCGGGCACACCGGGTATTGTTTACCTCTGGAATGGCAATGTGCTTAA
>JBJTXG010000014.1:0-2690 GCA_046082125.1 Ferruginibacter sp.
TCTTTGGTTACCAGCTCATAGTTGCCGGATTTATTACGTAATGTTACGGTTACTGTTTGCGGTTTGTTGTTTCGAATAATTTCGACCGCAATTTTATCGCCCGGTTTGTGACGACTGACCTGATCTTGCAATTCACCGCTGCTGTTGATAGCTGTATTGTTTACTTTGGATATTCGATCACCTTTTCGGATGCCGGCGGCATGGGCTCCGCCATCTGTTGGCACCTCCAAGACATACAGCCCGTCATATACGTCGTCACTAATACCAAGTTGGGTTTTCTGATCAGCCGACATTTCGGATGCGTTACCGAATTGTATGCCGATATACCCACGTTGCACGGTTCCGTATCGAATCATATCGTCGATTACTTTTTTAGCAATATTGATCGGGATCGCATAGGAATATCCGGAGTAATAACCGGTGGGAGAGGCAATCGCTGAATTGATTCCGATCAGCTTGCCGTCGGTATTAACGAGTGCACCGCCACTATTACCCATATTCACCGCCGCGTCCGTTTGAATGAATGATTCAACGGCGCCCCCGGTGCTGCCAGTGCGATCTTTGTTCAGTCCCAGACTGCGAGCTTTTGCGCTAACAATACCGGCGGTAACGGTTGTTTCAAGATTCAGCGGATATCCAATAGCCAACACCCATTGGCCGATTCGAATGTCGTCGGAATTTCCGTAAATCAAGTAGGGCAGACTGGCTGCTTCTATTTTGATGACCGCCAAATCGTAAGCGGGATCAGCGCCAATAACCGTTGCTTTGTATGTTTTTTTATTGTTCAATGTGACCGTAATCTCATCCGCATTCTCTATGACGTGATTATTGGTTACAATAAAACCATCGTCGCTGATGATGACACCCGAACCGGACGCTTTTTGTTCTGGAATGATATTCAGCCTAGGTCCGTTAAAAAATTGATCAAACAAATCATCTCCAAAAAAATCATTGAAAGGACTTCGTGGCATTCGGGGTAAATTGTTAGTTACCCGCTTGGCATTTGTTTTGGTTTTGATGTGCACCACCGCTGGGGTAGCAGCGGCGGAAGGTCTGGTGAAATCACAATCACCCGGAGGGTTGGCATTGTTTTTATATCCTGCCAATGTGTAATTCTGTGGGAGTAGACCTGTTGGTTGACCTCCGATTTTGTTTTTGTCTTTTTGCAACTGACTGTATCCGAAAATGACCAGAAACGAGGTCAGTGCGCTGATCAGAACAGTTTGTACGGTGTGTTTCCAATGCATACGAAAACGGTGTTTGAATTATTGTTAATTAGTTGATGGTGGTTTGTCGGTATTAAACAGCAATTTGAATACCAAGTTGCAATTTACAGCCGAACTGACAAATTGACTTTTTATCCGACTCCTTTTAACAGCCTGTTAAGAGGATGTTTTTTCAGCCAGCTGACTCAAAAATGCCAAGGTGTCTGTTCCATCGGCATAATCCCAGAGTTGGGGATGCTGTGCGGTTCCGAAGGGGAGACATTTCTTACCAAGAATACATTGGATTTCGCTTGATTGTTTGAGCATTTCGAGAAGCGTCCCTTCGTCTGTATACGTTTCGTAATGCAGTACACCAATGGCTGAAAAAAGCTCGACCGATGGAATCAGCAACATCGATTCATTGGTTAGTGCCGGCACCCGGTTGAGTAATGCTATTGAAAGTTGGTAATCATAATTGTTTTTGTACCGATGGTGTTCCATCAAAAACTCAAATGTTCGGAATGCCTGAAGTAGCGGGTCAAACGAGTAGCCATCGGGTATGTATAATTTGGTAACGTTTCGACAACCTAATCCGAAATAGCTGAACACATCGTCAGCAAGGGCACTGAGCTCTTCCGTTGTTTCCTCCCCAGTCAACACCGCCACGGATGTTTTGGCTCCCCGAATAATGTTCGGGTATTTGCCAAAGTATGTGTTGAAGACCTCGGCTGATCTTGCGGAGCCGGTGCAGAGGTAGGCATCACAACCGGTAAGCTGTTCCCGAAAGGTAAATAAATGGGAGTACGCGGGGTTCAGATCAATCAGTCGTTGAACAAAAAAGCGAACCAGGACGGCATCTTTGGAGGATAGCCGGATGTACAGCTCGTGACCGGCCAAAAACGCGCAGAGCAAGTCGTGAATACCAACCAGCGGTATGTTGCCGGCCATGATGATTCCTATCCGTTGGGGTTGCTTGGTGTTTTGGATTGGATAACGTTGAGTCCATTGTTGCAGCTTGTCCGCGGATAAGTAATCTCGGGCAACAGCGTCGAGGGCCTGATGAATAAATGTTGGCAGAAACCAAGGGTTTTCCCTGCTGGCCTGTTCGATGGCAGCTGACCAATTTTCACGCTCATGGATCAGCTCCAGTCCCAGGGCAGCCAGACTATTGATTCGATTTTGCAAATTCATTGGCTTCTCAGTAACTTACGGCAAAATTACTGAACATGGCGATTAAGATAACGGACGAATGCATTAATTGTGGCGCTTGCGAGCCCGAATGCCCCAACAATGCCATCTATGAAGGCGGTGTGGAATGGGCTATCGCGGATGGCACCAGTGTGAAAGGCGATTTCCTGCTCATGAACGGAGATCATGTCGACGCAAATCAGCGTTTTTCACCCAGTAGCAATGATACCGACTACATTTCGCCGAATAAATGCACGGAGTGTCAGGGCTTTCATGAAGAACCGCAGTGTGCCGCAG
>JBJTXG010000015.1:0-7978 GCA_046082125.1 Ferruginibacter sp.
GGTGTTGATGGCAGTAAACGCAGCGATATTACCTGTTCCGCTCGCCCCCAGTCCAATTGAAGGCGTATTGTTGACCCAGCTATACGTGGTGGTTCCACCTGTGTTGCCAGTAGCGAACGTGACCGCAGTGGTATTGGCTCCGTTACAGACCACCTGATTGGATACCGTATTGACTTGGGCAGTCGGATTTACTATAATCGTGAAACTGCGCGGGGTGCCATTGCAAGTAACGCTTCCATTGGTGTATGCCGGAGTCACCGTGATCGTAGCCGTCACGGGTGAAGTTCCCGTGTTAACCGCCGTAAAAGAGGCAATGTTGCCGGTTCCACTAGCGCCCAGACCGATGGTGGTATTGTTGTTTGTCCAGTTGTATACAATCGTGCCCCCTGTGGTTGGTGAACCGAATGTTACCGCAGCGGTGTTACCGCCGTTGCATACCACCTGATTGGATACTGGATTTACGGTGGCGGTAGGATTGACCGTGATCGTGAACGATTGGGAATTACCGGAACATCCGTTGAGCGAGGGTGTAATTGAATACGTAAATGTCGCGATGGAGTTGGGTGTAATATTGGTCAGCAGAATAGCCGGAATAGGGTTCGCAGTTCCACTGGTTGTGGATGGAGATAGTCCGGCCAGGGGAGATGAAGAAGCCGACCAAGAATAAGTAGTTCCTGAGAGATTAGACGTTAAGGTAGTCGGCGCTGTAGAGGTGCCTGAGCAAATGACCTGATCCAGGTTGACATTCGTTATAGTAGGCTTCGGCTTCACATTGATCACGTATGTTTTGCTGTTGGAGCCAGCACAATTCCCATTGACGGTAATCTTCACGTTGTAGGTTCGGAATTCCTTAAACTTAATGATGGGGAAGTCGACATTGGTTGCCGTTAGAAATTCATAATCGCTGGGAGCTCCATCAACTGTCCAGGTGTAACTCGTGGGGGCAAAAGGGGCAGTCGTGTAGATAGGCTTATAGCGTACATCCGAGAAATCAACAATCACGGAAACCGGTGGAGGGGGTGGGAATGCACAAAAATTGAAGGGCCCGGCAGGAATAGTAACGGTAGGGTCGCCGTTGATGGTTATTGTCTTAGACTTGGTGTATGTTCCACAGACATTGGTTATCGATTGTGTAATGGTGTAGGTGCCTGGAGTTGTAAAGACGATCTGTGGATTTTGAGAATTATTGTTCGTGCCTCCGGTAAAGGTCCAGCCTGTGGCCGGCGTAATTGACCAGGAGTAGGTAGCGCTCGTACAAGCGGTCACCGCTCCAGAAAGATCGGTAAAGGTGACCGTTTGATTAAAACAGATGGGGGGGGCCGGGGAAATAGAGAAGTCGGCGGTAATGGGTGCCTCAACCTTTACAACTTTGGTAATGGTGGATACAGTTTCACAACCACTAATGTTTTTGACCTGTAAGGTGATCTCCCAGCAACCTGCGGTGTCAACAAGATTGCCTGGAATATTTAAATTCGGATAACCAAAACTGGGATCAAAAGGAGAAGATACGAGTACCGGATCAGTATCTCGAGGACTTTTAATGTACCAATATGACTGAAAATCGGTGGAACAAGTTGCGCCAAAACCGAATGCACCTGGGGTAGTTGTATTAGTGGCTAGAATGGCAGTACCCTTACATATTCGCTGGTTTGTCGTAAAGTTCGCAGTAGGCGGAATACTGACGTTGACATATTTAATTGTCCCGTTACCATTCAAACTAAAAACAGAACAAGTATTGGCAACCGGCGGATTCAACACCAACCCCTTGTTCCATAAACTTAGTTTTACCGCATAGTATTTTTTATTGTTAAAAGTGACTGCACAAGTACTCTGACAAGTAGGGCTTGTGTAATTCTTTACAAGAGTTGGGTTGTTATAAATTTGATAATGGGTATAAGCAACATCCGCCGACGGTGTGTTTCCGTTTCCAATGCAATCCCCGAAATTGATGGTGTATCTGGAGCCCGGGTAATTGCTGGACATTGCAGCGGTATCCACAATAAAATTAACATTCGCTCCCGCGCAAATATTCTCAGAAGAAAGATTTGCAAGTCCGGTGTTTCCTGTGTTAAATAAAAATATGAACGATTTGGTTGAGACGGTGTTTGTGGTTCGATTTCGAACTCGAACCTTAATGGGATAATAACCAACCGGCAATCCACCTGTAATAGAAACAGCCCCACCGGCTAAGCCAGAAGTTGTAATGGTTAAAGGAATTTCCTGAAAAACACCGGTGCTAATCTCCCTAAAAAGACTTGCAGCATATTCAAAAGCACTATTATCAAAATTCGAGATTTTGAATTGCCACATGCCGGGGGAGGACGGAGTTACTGCACTGAATGACTGATCGGTGAAACCAAATGCATATTGATCGGATGGCAGACAATTGATCAGGGTGGAGAGGGCGGCAATCGTACCCGTTAGTGTAATATTGACATCATGCCCAGCTCCAGATTGAATGGCAAAGGGGGTGCCAAGAATGACTTCAGGACCCGGATTACCCGCACTTAAAACAGATCTGACTTTTAGTTTATACCCAGTTCCCGCAGGAGTGGTGGCGGGGATTGTTCCCACCATGATGGGCGTAAAAAAATCTGAACGCGTGCCGATAACGGGAGAAGAGGCGGTGAACCCACCACTGGCATCAGACAATATAAGCTCGAAAATATTAGTCAACGGAAAATCACCATCCGTAGTCACATGTACAGAAATACTTGACCCAGGCGCATAACTTCCGGTATTATCAAAATGATTGATCGCAATCGATGGCGCAAGAATAGGAAGCGGACGCGCATTCGCTGCATTCGAAAAAAAAACAACAGCAAAAAGACTGAAAATTAAATTCGAGAAATATGTTGAATATTGTCGCATGGTCGGATCAGAATTTATTGTAGCACTTCGGAATCTTACGCAGCTCATCATTTTGACTCATGTTCATTTGAACCGAGACCTCAAAACCTCCCCGGCTCTGCGTGGCGGTATTGAGCGAAGAAATGTTGATGTCATAAGAAAATCCAATTTGAAATTTGGTCGTGCCGTATCCTACGTAAGGGATGATGGCATCTTTAGGACGGTAATACGCCCCCACATATAGGCTATTCTCGTACTCTGCACCCGGTATCATGGATTCATAAACGGAGCCAAACACTAGCTCCTCCGTTATCATTGAATTCATGTACAATCCACTCAGGTAAAGACGACCAAGCTCATTCGTTGGAAAATTGAATCCTGAGTGAATCGAAAGCCTGGGACGCAATCGGTTCTCTTCCGTACTGATGGCCTCATTGGGGCGATTGATGTGGTAATAAGAGCCGCCCAGGTACCACTGCACTTCATCCACATTCATCCCTGAGTACAACAGGCCGGCAGCAAAATCTAAATAGTTTAGACTAAATCCAGCCAACGGCTCTCCATTCGAAGCACTCGGATTGAACCCGAAAGGCGTGAATTGTCTAGAAAAGGTAAAGCGACTATAGTCGGCTTTTTTGGTTACAAAAGAAGTCTGAAAGCCAACCCCAATCTTTTGACGTCCTTCCTTGTCGATATTTTTATTATAGGCAGCTGACAGGCCGATAAAATTTGCCTTCAGCCCCTGGTTATTGGACTGATCGACCATCCCCATTATACCAATACCAAAGACATCCTGATCGATTCGGTCATTCAGGACCTGAAAATCGCAAGCGACAGTCGATGTCGTGAATGGCGTACTGACCGTTTTCCATTGATTTCTGTAGGTCATAGCCAAACGCGTTTCACCCGAAAACAAACCGGTCATTGCCGGGTTAAGGGTTAGCGGCGAGGAATAAAACTGAGAAAAATGAGGATCTTGCGCCAATGCGCATACACTCATCAACAGACAATATGCGCCCAGTGAAATTTGAATTCGCCGCAGGCAAAAAAACTTACTCATCTTGATTTGATTCGATATTGTATTGACATCTCCAATGAAGACACGGGGATGTTGTTTTTGGTAATGTCATTGACGTGAAAATCATAGCTGAAACCGAGCCGGAAAGAATTGAACTCCGTGAATAAATAGGGAGATACGGCATCACTCGTTCGGTAAGAAAGACCCAATCCCAGCAGATTTCCGTCCGGATCCTCATCCAGCAGCTTGGCCACAGACAGACTACCGAGCAGATAATCGGAGGCTGCCTGGGATTGATACATCAAACGCACATCCATCAGTAGGTTCTCTCCCAAATAACGCTGCAAACTGGC
The DNA here is from genome assembly GCA_046082125.1 of Ferruginibacter sp. Taxonomy (GTDB): domain Bacteria; phylum Bacteroidota; class Bacteroidia; order Chitinophagales; family Chitinophagaceae; genus Ferruginibacter. The sequence goes on from JBJTXG010000015.1 coordinate 4,222, forward strand.
TTGTGCGCTGAAACGTATCGGAATTTCGGTTGAGCCATCAAACAGAATATTTTTCCGAGGTCGGTTGACGTGATAAGCCGCTGCCCCAACTTCAAAAAACGTCCCCTCTTCCGGGTTGCCATTAATATACAGCAGGCCGGCACCCATTGAAAAATAGGGCTTCATGTTTTGAAAAGGCGCTTCACCGCTGGGCAAGCTGAGGTTAAACCCTCCGCTCGTGAACTGAGCACCTGAGGACAACTGATTAAAATTGAAATTCGATTTTCCATAAGTTCCAATCAACCCAAGCCCCAAGGTTTTATCTCCCTGTTGATTGAGCGGGACATGGTAGGCGGCATTTAGCGATAGCGTGTTGCTGGTCAAAGCTCCTTTCAACGTCTTATCCGACTGAAAAACCACCCCTGCACACAGTGGGCTTTGCGGTAAATCCTCAGCCGTAGAAAGTTTTCCATCGATGGACAGCAGCATCGTCGTAAACGGACTGGCCAGCGAACTCCATTGCTGACGGTAATTTCCGCCGATGCGCATATTTCCAGTAAAGACCCCGGTGTAGGCGGGATTGATGAGCGGAGCCGCTGTTCCGTTCTGGGTGAAATGAGGATCCTGTGCAACCAGATCCCCAGTCAAGTGGAACAGCATCGTGGACAATATCAAGAATCGTGTATGCATTATTAAGTTTCTATCTGACTAAAATAAAACTGCCGTTTGTGTTATAGGCTTTGCCGTCAAGATCCAAGCCATCCGCGGTCCAGATATAAGTTTCCATGGGCTGGAGCACCCCTCGGTAGTAGCCATCCCAACCACGCTCGTCTGCCCCTTGATACAGCAACTGCCCCCAGCGATTCCAAATGCGAAAACGATTCAACCTGGTGATCCCGACCAATAAAGGCGCGATTCGATCGTTTTTCCCGTCTCCATTCGGCGTGAAATAATCCGGGACAAAGATCTTCTTCTCCGCAAAGATCCGGACGAGCAAGGTGTCTGTGATTCGACAGCCGGCAGCAGTAACAATATTAATTTGATACCGAACCGAATCCGAATGATTAAAGATCGGATTGCTGATCGTGCTCCGATTCAATCCGGTTGTTGGCGACCACAAATACGTGGCGGCAGAAAATTCTCGGGCTTGCAGTTGTAGATCCCGACCCGCCACCGCATTTACTGGTGCATACTGGATGCTCGGTATTTTCGGCTCGATCGCTATGATCTGCTGAGTAGACCGGGCCAACTCCGTGCATTGCGTGGGGGTGACGGTCAGTTTTATGGTGTACGTGCCTGGATTGGAATAGGTGTAAAGCGGTGAGGCCTGAGTGCCTATAGCCGATCCATCCCCGAAATCCCAGCTGTAGGCAACAGGCAGGCTATTCGCCACCACGGAGGTATTGGTAAAGGTGATCGGCAATAAGGCACAGCTCCGATCAAAAACAAAGCCCGGCTCAGGCGGATATACTTTAGTCAGTGTAATGGCATTAGAAGGAGAAGAGGAACAGTTGAATCCATTGATGAAAACGACATGGTAGATACCCGGCTCCGTGGCATTCAGTGTTGGGGCCGTGGCTCCGCTGATGGCCACCCCGTTCCTATACCACTGATAATTGAAGGAGCTCGTTGCTGTCAGTTGTATAAAGGATCCATCGCAAATCACCGTTCGAGATGGAGTTAAAATACTTCCGGAAGGGGTTGGATTGACAAACAGGTTGATTGAATAAGCGGCCGTGCAGTTATTGGCGGTAGAAACCAGCAGCGTAACGCGATAGGTTCCTGCCTGGAGGTAACTGTACGAGGGATTCAGTGATGATGAACTACCCACCCCATCCCCGAAGTCCCAGAAATACTGAAGATTTCCCGCACTAACACTACTTTGATTGGTAAACGTAAACCGATTCCCTTGGAAACAGGCCGTAGTTTGATTCACTGAAAACAACGCGGTAGGGCTGGGGTCAACAACCATCGGCAAGGTCAAACTGTCCATACATCCTTTATCACTGGTTTCAATCAACTTCACGGGATAGCTGCCTGGATTTGGGTAGCTATGGGAAGGACTAAACACGCCGGATGTAACCCCGTCGCCAAAACTCCAGGCATGTGTTAGGGTACCGGAGGAAATCGTACTGAGGTTGGTGAATTGAAAGAAGTTATTTGTTCTACACTGACGATTGTTGTTTACCGTATAGGTCACCGTGGGTTTGGGATGTACGGTAACAGATTGGGAAATACTGTCTTTACACCCCACTTGGGTAGTCGCGATCAGCTTGACCAGAAAAACACCCGCTTGATTGTATTGATAGGACGGTTGGGGGGTCGAGGTCGTCGTGCCGTCTCCAAAATGCCATTGATAGGTCAGGGGCGTGTTTGGACCCGTAGTGGTATTCGTAAAGAAAAACTGATTGGCATTGATACACTGCGCAGCGTTGTTTACACTGAAGGAAACCACAGGGGGTGCATTCACCGTAACCGTCGTGCTGTCCGAGTTGACGCAACCATAATTGGAAGTCGCCACCAATTTGACGCGGTAGGCTCCTGTAGCGGCAAAGGCATGTGCCCCATTAGTAGCCAACTGAAAAGCCCCATCGCCATAATACCAAGTATGGGTCATTGTACCCTGACTAATCGTTGACGTATTGGAAAATTGAAAGTAATTGCCACTGAAACACTGGGCAGATTGATTGACGGAAAAACCAACGCTGGGATTTGGAACGACTAAGACCTGAAGGTTCCGGCTGCTGTCAATATTACCTAAGCCATCCCAAACCCGAACCCGGTAGGTCCCGGAAATATTCGCATTGTACTGTCTACTGGTGGCCCCAGGGATGGAGCTTCCGTTTCGCAACCACTGATAATTCGGGGCCTGGCCTGCAAGCAGACGAACTTGTGTTCCGATGCCACAGGACAATGGATTATCCAGCGCCAAAATGGACGTATCTAACTGTGCAATTGCTTGTGAATTAACTAAAAAGAGAGCAACTGCGAGATAATAATTAAGCATGTCAAATATTACGAATGGGTTATTGCTTTTAGTTTTTGGAGGTTTTCAGCTGTGTACTAACCATCTATGGTAAGGGATAAACTGAAAGTTAATGAGAAAGTATAAAATGTACTAGTTAATACGAAAGCTGGAAGTTAGGTAATAAATCCTGAGAAACTCCTTCTAGTTTTTGACATGGTTCTTAAATTTACTGGCCCAAAGAATGATCCTGCGAAATAAAGCACTGCGCGAAACAGCTAAACCCATAGAAACCCCCGGCAAGGCAAATTTGTCTCCTTATGCGCAAAAAGGTGGCCGGAATTATCGCCACTGATCAAGCTACAGTTAACCAAGCTTTTTAACCACTACAATCAGCACTCTTTTGAGGAACAGCGGAAATGGGAATTGGAGTTGAGCAAAACGAAGCGACAAATCAAAGAGCTTAAAATCAGGTTGAGCCTTGGTCAAATTGACAAGGAGACCTATGATTTAACCTTTGAACACCTGAGCAATCAACTGCTCGCCATCGGCAAAGAGTTGAACAGCGGAAAGCCGACAATATCTAACTTAGAAGAACTGTTAGAAAAATCGCTACAAAAGCTTGAAAATCTAAGCAAAATATGGCTGAGCAGTAGCCTCGATGAGAAGCGAAGGCTGCATAAAACTATGTTTCCGGATGGAATCTTCTTTGATCCAAAAAATCATCAATATCTAACTCGCAAAATGAATAGTTACGTGGAGTTAGTTTCAACAATATCAAATACTTGTGGAGATAAAAAAAGAAGGACTCTT
>JBJTXG010000016.1:0-12592 GCA_046082125.1 Ferruginibacter sp.
CGTAAGATCTCTTTGCAAGCGGGAAATAGGTAACTTGCGGCTCATAAATTCGGCAAGGGCATTTGCAATTCCCAGATTGCCCTCTGCATTCTCAAAATCAATCGGATTTACTTTATGCGGCATAGCGCTGCTGCCGATTTCGCCTTTTTTGGTTTGCTGTTTGAAATAATCCAAGCTGATATACGTCCACAGATCACGACAACAATCCAGCAAAATGGTATTCATGCGTTTGATGGCGTCGAAGTGAGCGGCTAAGCCATCGTAATGCTCGATTTGCGTGGTGTATTGTTGACGTTGTAAACCTAGTTTCTCTTCCAAGAACCGGTTACCGAACCGAATCCAGTTAAACGCCGGAAAGGCGGCATGGTGCGCATTAAAATTACCGGTGGCACCGCCGAATTTACCAGAGAACGGGATGTAGCTGAATAATTGAATCTGATTTTCGAGTCGTTCGACAAACACCATCAACTCTTTTCCAACACGGGTAGGGGATGCCGGTTGACCATGCGTACGAGCCAGCATCGGTATGTCGCGCCATTGATGGGCCATCCGGGCCAGCTGATGTTGTAAGTCGATCAACCGGGGTAGGTATTGAAACTCCATGGCGTCTTTCCACAGCATGGGTACAGCGGTGTTATTGATGTCCTGCGATGTCAATCCGAAATGAACCCATTCCCGATGCACACCCAGTCCCAACGCATCCAGTTTCTCTTTTAAAAAATATTCAACGGCTTTCACATCGTGATTGGTTACCCGCTCGGTATTTTTTATGTGCAAGGCATCGTCTAGGTGAAACTGATCTACGATACCCCGAATTTTTTTTTGCTCCAAAGCGGTGAGTTTAAAGAACTTTTGTTGAGCCAGGAACAGCAGGTACTCCACTTCCACCACCAGGCGATAGCGAATCAGGGCTTGTTCAGAGAAATAGTCTGATAATGACTCGGTGGCCGCATGGTAGCGACCATCTATGGGCGAGATAGCTTGTAAGGAATGATACGACATATACGGTGGATTATTCCAAAAGTACACCTCTCCACCATCAAAAAAAAACAGGAATGGGATCTGTCATTAAACATTAAACCGGAAATGCATCACATCGCCGTCCTGTACCAGGTATTCTTTGCCTTCGATGCGCAACCGGCCATTGTCGCGGCAGGCTGCCTCAGAACCATATTTCACAAAATCATCGTAAGCAATGACCTCGGCTTTGATGAGTCCTTTCTCAAAATCACTGTGGATCACACCGGCCGCGAGCGGCGCTTTCCATCCTTTTTGGATGGTCCAGGCCCGAACCTCCTGGACTCCGGCTGTGAAATACGTGGTGAGGTTCAAGAGTTTGTAGGTTGAGTGAATGAGTCGGTCGAGGGCTGGTTCGGTCATCTTGTATTCGTCCATGAACATCTGTTTGTCGGCTTCATCGTCGAATTCGGCAATTTGTGCTTCGATGGCGTTGGTCATAACAATCACCTCATTTCCTTCATGTTTCACGGCCTCGATCAGAGCTGAAGAAAAGGCATTGCCGGTATGCATGGAGGCCTCATCCACATTGGCTACATACAGGATTGGTTTATTGGTAAGCAGAAACAGATCGGCGATAGCCGGCAGTTCCTCTTTAGCCAAACCGAGGGATAGGATGTTTTTGCCGCTGTTCAGATGAGCCTGGCAACGTTTGAGAATATCGTACTCCTCACGGATCTTCGCATCGCCGCCTTGCTTGGCCAGTTTTTCTGTACGCTGTATTTTCTTTTCGACGCTCTCCAGGTCTTTCAATTGTAATTCGGTTTCGATGATTTCTTTATCACTCACCGGATGGATGGGCCCCTCGTCCCGCAGGATATTATCATCTTCAAAACAACGGATGACATGAATGATGGCATCTACCTCCCGGATGTTAGCCAGAAACTTATTGCCCAGTCCTTCGCCTTTACTGGCACCACGAACCAATCCGGCAATATCGACTATTTCGATTTGGGTAGGTACTACGCGCTCGGGTTTGACAAGTCCTTCCAACGTATTCAATCGCGGATCAGGCACATTGACCAATCCGGTGTTTGGTTCAATGGTGCAGAACCGGTAATTGCTGGCCTGCGCCTTAGCGCTGCTGCTGACCGCATTGAAAAGGGTTGATTTGCCTACGTTGGGTAATCCGACAATACCTGCTTTGAGTGCCATATATTCAAATTTGGAGTGCAAAGGTACACGATCGGGAAACGCCTGCAAGCCCATTTTGCCTGTTTTTCGGATACGAGCTGTTTCGATGAGCAGCGAATCAGCGAATTGTACTATTTTCAACGCATTAACCAAAAAATCAGCGGATGGCATTAAGCAGAATCTGGTCAGTTTTTATTTTAATCGCTTTGTTTACGGCGGCCGTTAAAACGGCCTTTGTATCCGGAAACAGCCCGTTGTTTTCATCGATGGTCGTTGGAAAATCAAAAGATACCATCACCATTTCAAAAATCCCTCTGGCAAAGGCCGGGGAAACGTTACTCACTCAAACCGACAGTAGCCGGGTGTATAAATCAAACGGCGTTGAATCCAAAAGAACCGGCGACGGGCTGGTGCATACCTATCGGTTACAACAGGCCGACGGACTGCTCGAAACTTGCCAGACAGCCGTTAATATCTGTTTAAAACTGATTGGATTTTTGACCTTTTTCATGGGATTGCTTGCCATCGCCGAAAAAGCCGGTGGGATTCGATTTTTGTCCAGAATCATCAGTCCGTTTTTCAGTCGCATTTTTCCGGATGTGCCCGGCAATCATCCGGCCATGGGTCACATGATGATGAATTTTTCGGCAAACCTGATGGGGCTTGACAATGCCGCCACGCCGTTTGGGATCAAAGCGATGGAGTCGTTGCAGGAAATCAATCCGCATCCGGAACGAGCCTCCAACGCCCAGATTATGTTTTTGTGTTTACATGCATCCGGACTAACACTGATTCCGGTGAGTATTATCGCGCTTCGTGCGGAGGCCGAAAATCCGATGGATATTTTCATTCCATGTATGATTGCCACGTTTGTAGCCACGCTCGCGGCGATGATTATTGTTGGCATCAAACAAAAAATCCGATTGCTTCAACCGGTGCTGCTTCTCTGGGTATTGGGCATCTCGGCCGTGATGGCGCTGCTGGTGGTCTATATCAACGGGCTCGACCAAGATGGGGTGTCTGTGTTCTCCGGCATGCTCAGCAGTGGTATTATTTTGCTGGTAATCTTGTTGATTGTGTTAGGGGGGATGTATAAAAAAATTGATCTGTTTGATGCCTTTGTACAAGGTGCCAAAGGAGGCTTTGATACGGCGATACGAATTATTCCATATCTCGTGGGTATGCTGGTTGCCATCAGTTTACTCAGAACAAGCGGTTGCTTTGATTTACTGATTGCCGGCATGAAATCCCTTTTTGCCATGTTGGGTACCGATACGCGTTTTGTAGATGGGCTACCTACGGCTCTGGTCAAACCATTTAGCGGTGGCGCTGCGCGCGGGATGATGGTAGATACCATGAATACCTATGGTGCCGATTCTTTCGCCGGCCGGTTGGCTTGTGTATTACAAGGATCATCTGACACGACATTTTATGTTATTGCCGTTTATTTCGGCGCCGTTTCGGTTCGAAATACGCGATACACGGTTGGAGCCATGTTATTGGCCGATTTAGTGGGCATTGTAGTGTCGGTGATGCTGGCGTATCTGTTTTTCGGTTGATGCTGCCTCATAAACCATCGCCCTCCGGCTTGTAAATACTATCGATAGCTGCCGGAATACTCATTGCGGAATATACTTTTTTGTTGTAGATATTGTTTTGAACAATAATGGTGATTCCTTCGGACGGGATTCGCATAAAGATGGAATTATTGCCATGCCACCATCCATTGTGGTAAATGATTTTTCGGGTACTGTCGGCGTTGATGAGGCGCCATCCCAGTCCATAATTCCGCTTTCCTGGTTTTTCAAAACTGTACGATTGGTATGCTTCCTTGTACGAAGCGGTTGACAACAATTCTTTTTTATCTAAAACAACACTCCATTTGAGCAGATCTTCTACCGTGGTAAATACATTCTTATCCCCATAGATGTAGTCCAGTTGGGTAAAGGGGAAGGGCTTGCGGTTACTTTCAAAACTGGGTGTAGCGCGGATGGAATCTTTGGGAGATAGTACAAACGTGTTGGTTAACCCGTAGGGTTCAAAAATGGTTTTTTGCAGGTACTCCGGAAAAGAGATGCCAGTTACTTTTTCAACGAGCAGCGCAAGAATGGCATAGTTGGTATTGCAATACTGAAAAGCAGTACCAGGTTTGGTGATGCCATTAATTTTTGCTTTGTTCATGTTCATGCAATCCAGTATGTCCTGATTTTTCAGCAAGGTATTTTTCTTGTACTGAAGGTTATCGATGAAAAATAAATAGTTGGGTAGTCCGCTTCGGTGATTGAGCAGTTGACGGACGGTAACACCCGGATACCGGAATGGGGAGAGGTAATGAGATACTGGGGAGTCTAGAACGATTTTTTGTTCATCACAGAGTTTTAGAATGGCAGAAGCAGTAAATGTTTTACTGGTCGATGCTATATGAAAAAGCGTCGTGGCGCCGATGGTGTCTTTACCTCCTGGGTGAATCGTGCCAAGGTGTTTTTCAAACAGAATGGTTCCGTTTTTGGCTACAATCATACTGCCATTCAATGGAACTGTTTTAAAAGTCGTGTCGAGCCAGGTATTGCAAATGGCTTGTAATTTTTTGATGGCCGAGTCGTCCGTTTGGCCGATTCGATGAATAGAAACGGCTTTTGATGGCGTCTGTGAGTCGGAGCAGGCCGGTAACCCAATGATACTGATAAAACAAACGAAGGCAAGTTGTATACAATGTCGAATCAAATTGGATTGCTTCAAGATGATATTTTTTATCTTTGAGTGAAGATATTATTTATTGCAATGAGCGAAAAGAAAAACACGAGTTACCCGAAAGAAAAAATCCAGATTTTATTACTGGAAAATATCAGCGATGCGGCTATCCGTATTTTTCAGGCTTCCGGGTATGTGCAAATCAAGCGGTTTAACGGTGCGCTGACGGAGGAAGCGCTGATTCGTGAAATTCGTTCCGTGCATATGCTGGGCATTCGCAGCAAGACCATGGTTACGAACGCTGTACTGGAAGCAGCCCCCAAACTGCAGGCTATTGGTTGTTTTTGTATTGGGGTCAATCAGGTTGATCTCCGCGCCTGTATGAAAAAAGGCGTAGCCGTATTCAATGCTCCGTACAGCAACACGCGGAGTGTGGCCGAACTGGTCATAGGGGCTTCGATTATTCTCACTCGTAATATACTGGACAAGCACCAGGCCGCCCATCGCGGTATCTGGATGAAGGAAGCTAAAGGCGCCCGGGAGTTGCGAGGGAAAACCATGGGTTTAGTTGGGTACGGAAATATCGGTAGTCAGGTGAGTGTGCTGGCCGAAGCGCTCGGTATGCGGGTCTTGTATTATGATAACGAAACCAAACTGCCCTTGGGGAATGCCATGCCTTGTCGTTCGTTAAAGGAGCTGGTTAGTGAAAGTGATATCATTTCGTTGCATGTGCCTGAAACCGAGAGTACGAAGGGGCTCATTCATAAACAAATCCTGAAACGGTTTAAAAAAGGATCAGTGCTCATCAATTATGCACGCGGTGAAGTGGTTGATTTGCTTGCCCTCAAGCAATCGCTGATGGAGGGGCAGTTGGCTGGTGCAGCCATTGATGTGTTTCCGATTGAACCCGAAAAAAACGGCGCCGATTTTTCATGCCCCTTGCAAGGCTTGTCGAATGTATTGCTCACGCCGCACATTGGGGGCAGCACTGCCGAAGCGCAAACGAATATCGGACAAGACGTGGGATCCAAACTCCTTCAGTTTTTGGAGAAAGGCGTTTCGCTGGGTTCGCATAGTATTCCGCCATTATCGTTGCCGCCGCAGGAAGGAGCTCACCGGATTCTCCACCTGCATACGAATGTGCCGGGTGTGATGAGTGAGATCAATGCCGCACTCAGTAAAAACAAAGTCAACATCCTGGGTCAATACCTCAAAACCAACGAGAAAATTGGATACGTTGTACTCGATGTAGATAAGCATCTCAGCAAAAGCGCCTTGGAGCTGTTGAAAAAAGTAAAACACACCATCAAGGTACGCCTGCTCTATTGAGTAAGCCGTTTTTGTAAAATATCGTACAGACTGCGAACACGAACCTGCGAATGATTGGCTGATGTATTTCGTGTAATCGTTACCGTTTCATTTTTTCTGAGGTCAAAATAATTATCGGAAAACACCGCATCATCATCTGTGTATAAATGAACGAAGCGAGCGTCTTCGGTTGCAGACACTTGGTACGTGTCAGGCCCCGTTTGTGTCAGTTGTAATGTAGGATTTAGTAGCGACCATTCTTTAGGGATGACCGTATCCGTCAGTAATGAGGGATGATTGTATGTTCCGATAGCCGCATAGGTTTTTTTGACGGCATACCAGGCCGCTTTAGGTAAACCCTTGTAATCAATGATACTCCAGCTGGTTGCTGGCCAGCAGTCATTCAGTTGCCAGAGTAGGGTACCCATATTGTCCGGTGTATGGTGATGGGTGATGATGGCATTTCGTAACACATAGGCCTGCATGCATTGACTGAGGTATGCGTATTCCTCCAGTGAAAGGGCTTCGAGCCGGGCACTGTCAATGAAATACCGCTTCAGGTAGTGATTGAGTTTGAAAAAACCGTTGTTCGCTTTCTGGTGCCATTGAACGGCCGGTGAGTGAATGGTGCGACTGGTATCGGCTGTGTATGATCGAATGGTCGAGTAGTTACTCATCGACTGCATGCCGTATTCACTCACGAATCGACCGGTTTTAGTTTTAAAGACTTCCCAGTCTTCCAGTCCCCACCAAACGCCCCAGTAATGACTGTCGCCTTCTGTAAAGCTCTCAGCATGCCCCCAGCCATGTTTCGGTGAACTGGGTACATAGGCTCTTGTTCCGTCATAATCGGCTACCCATTTCCGTAATGAATCCTGAAAAAGGGTCTGATAGTCTTTCCAGATCTGTACCGAGTCTTTGCCATGTAGGTTGTATTGCTGTTGCCATCCCCAGTTTTTCCAGGCTTCGTCTATCTCGTTATTACCACACCAAACGGCTATGCATTGGTATTTCTTTAGTCGTTGAATTTGTTGCTTGACTTCCATGTGCACATTATCCAAAAGTGAACGATTGGCCGGATACATGGCACAAGCAAACATGAAATCCTGCCACACATAGATTCCCAGCGAATCACATAGCTCGTAGAAGATGTCATCCTCATAGAGGCCGCCACCCCATACCCGAATCATGTTCATGTTGGCTTCTTTGGCAAGGGTCAGCAGGTGTCGGTATTTGTCGCGATTCATCGTGCCGGCAAAGGCTTCACCTGGAATCCAGTTGGCGCCGCAGATGTACAACGGCTTGCCTTCTTTTTCAAAATAAAAGGAGGTGCCGATGCTATCTTTTTGCTGGATTAACCGAAGGGGTGATAATGTATTTTTTGGTTGGTAAGTTGAGGCATTTTCTTGTAATACTGATGTGGCTGGTTGATCGCTTGCCATGATTCGAACCGGTTTCCAAATGCCAGCCCCCCGAAAAGTCGGTCCCCAGTCCCAGCCGAACTGATATTGGGCCTTTCTTGAAAATACACGGTTGTTATCTGGATATACCAATGGGCGAACAGCGGCAGCCTGCCGGTCGCTTATTTTCTGGGCAGGTAGGAAACGTACTATAATTTCATTAGGTCCTTTATGCAAGTAGCGTTTGATAGAGCAAGACCACTGCCGGAACATATTGTCGGTTGTGAGAACCGGTTGACCGTTAATAAATACTGTGGCATAGGTGTCCAGGCCATCAAATACCAGTTCGATCTGTTTTTTTTTCAGGACAGCATCGGGTAGGATCAAGTTGTTTTTATATTCCCAAGACAAACTGTCTACCCATGCGGATATCAGGCGTTCATTATCGGCAAAAAAAGGATCCACAATGACGTTGTTATTGTATAAGTCGGCATAGACATTACCGGGCACGCTGGCGGGAAACCAGGGTAAATGCCTGTAGGGATGGAACGAGTAAGCGTCATGATTGCGAAATAACCAACCGGTATTAAATGGGAATTCAATAGACTGACAACGGGTTGTCAGCGATAGGCCCAGGCAGATTGACCATATGATGCATCGGTTGATCATGATGGACATACGCTGTTATTGGTTGATCGGAATGACTGCAGGATGGTCGCCATCTGTTGTACTTCTTCACCGTCTACTTCGGCATGTTGCAAGGATTCCTGCATGGTGGTCGATACATACGTCATAGTACTTGATTGTGCAATCCGGGCCGAGCTATGGTATTCAGTGGCGCCTGTTTGTGCATGCAATGCATGTAACGTCGTTGATCGTACTCCGCTTCCGGGCATGATGATCAGTCGGTTGTTGGCTTGATCAATCAATTGACGAATCAGGTCGGCGCCTTCCACTGCGGTGTTTCGTTGTCCACTGGTAAGGATTCGGGTGCATCCGCACCGAATGATGGCTTCGAGGGCTTCGCCGGCATCACGCGTTCGGTCAAAGGCCCGGTGAAAGGTCACCTCCATCGGATAGGCCAGATCAACAAGTATACCAGTGCGTGTTTCATCGATGGTGCCATCGGCTTGTAAGAGTCCGATTACCACCCCATCGCATCCTAGTTGCTTACATAACCGAATATCTGTTTTCATGGCTTCAAATTCGGCGTCCGAATAGTGGAAATCGCCCCCTCGTGGCCGGATGATGGGAAACAAAGCAATATGGGTGGCTGCGCGTGCTGCCTGAATAAAACCAGCCGACGGGGTCGTGCCGCCCTCTGCCGGTCCGGAACAGAGTTCGATGCGATTCGCACCGCGTTGAGCAGCGATCAAACAGCTTTCTATCGTAAAGGCAATTACTTCTAACATATTCATTCATTATAAAAGAAACGGTGAGGCATACACGCGATTTTCTGTCTGGCTTCGTACGCTGTATACAAAACCCGACTGGATAGCGTAAGCACCATACTCTCCGCGTTTATTCACAGCCAAAAAGCCTACTTGCAATGTTTTCGCTTTTTCGCGATCTCGATGTACAATCCGTTCGCAGGCTTTTTTGCAGGCAACCTCTGGACTGTAACCCTGACGCATGTATTCCACAACAACGTGGGTACCGCAGATACGAATCACTTCTTCGCCAACACCACTGCTGGTTGCTGCTCCGATTTCATTGTCTACAAATAGACCTGCTCCGATAATAGGCGAGTCGCCAACCCGTCCATGCACTTTAAAAGCCATCCCGCTGGTGGTTACGCCACCCGATAGATCTCCATGACTATCCATCGCAACAAGGCCCATGGTATCATGGTTTGGACGACCATCGTCAAAAAAGGCGGGCGCAAAAGGTCCGTGTTTGTCTTTGCGTTCAATATTGATGACTGGTTTATATTCCGATTTTTCAAGCCATTGGGTATAGGCCTTCTGTGCCGACTCCGACAGCTTTCCGGATTCGAGTGGAAATCCGTTTTCGAGCGCAAATTGTTGCGCACCGGCACCAACCAAAATGATATGCGGTGTTTTTTCCATCACCTTCCGGGCCACGGAAATGGGATGTTTGATTCGTTCGAGCCCGGCGACCGACCCACAGTTGGCCTTCTCATCCATAATGCACGCATCTAATGTAACTATGCCATCCCGATCAGGATAACCACCCAGGCCCACACAGCAGTCGATGGTGCTTTCAATATAGTTGCCTCCTTTTTCGATGGCATCAATAGCCCGTCCGCCCTGTGAGAGCACACGCCAGGCGGCCTCATTTACCGGCATGCCGCTATCCCAGGTAGCTAACACAATCGGTTTGGTCACCAGCTTCTCTATCCGAGGTAGGGATGCGGCCAGCAGTCCCATCGAACTCAACTGTAAAAAAGCTTTCCGTTGCATATTCTAATTTTATCCATAAATGTAAGAAAGCCCGTCTATATGATGCTGGTAATTATCCGGCCGGTACGTATCCTTGTTGGCATTCGCGGCACAATCAGTACCTTGCAACGTAAATAGTATAACGTACCCATTCTCAACGATCATGGCCAAGTCTTCAACCCGAAAAATCAGCTCAAAAAAATCATCCCGTAAAACAACCTACACCGGTACACTCGATGTTAGTAAAAGTGGGGTGGGTTTTGTAATTGTCGACCAACTCGATAAGGATATCCTCGTCAAGCCCAATCATTTTGGGATGGCTTTCCACGGAGACAAGGTACGGGTGCAAGTCAATACAAGTGATTCGGTCGGAAAGCGCATGGAAGGTGTCATCTCCGAAGTCGTCGAAAGAAAGCACACCAGTTTCATGGGGCGGCTTCATGTCAACCGGAATATCGCTTTTTTTGAGTCCGGCGGTGATCGGTTTTTGCCCGATTTTTTCATAGCTCCGGATAAATTGCATGGCGCGGTAGATGGCGACCGCGTGGTGGTGAAACTGCTTCGATGGGATAAAACCCAGCGTAAGCCCGAAGGCGAAGTGGTATCGATTATTTCCGGAAAAGATGAGGCCGATCTTGCGATGAAAGAGATTCTGCTGGAAGCCGGTTTTGACATCAGATTTGAGGCCTCGCTGCTACAAGAAGCCGAACAACTGTCGGGTCGCATAACCCGCGAAGAAGAACGAAAACGCCGCGATTTCCGCGATATTCTCACCTTCACCATCGATCCGGTGGATGCAAAGGATTTTGATGATGCGATATCAATTCGGAACCTGGATAACGGAAATTATGAAATCGGGGTTCACATTGCGGATGTGAGCCATTTTGTAAAACCCGGAACCGCGCTTGATCAGGAAGCGTTTAAACGAGCAACCAGTGTGTATTTGCCCGACCGGGTTAATTCGATGTTGCCCGAAAAAATATCCAATGAACTTTGCTCACTTCGACCGAAAGAGGAGAAATACACCTTTGCCGCAGTTTTTCAAATATCAAATCGGGCCGAGATCAAACATACCTGGATCGGCCGGACAATCATCTGCAGCGATCATCGCTATACGTACGAAGATGTACAGGAAATCATCGAAACCGGCGATGGTCTAAACCGAGGAGCGATCTTGTTGCTCAACAAGCTGGCGCAACAGTTTCGGAAAAACCGTTTCGACAACGGAGCCATCAATTTTTCTTCAACGGAGGTGCGTTTCAAACTCGATGAGCACGGCAAGCCGCTGGGCATCGTAGTCAAAGAAAGCAAAGAGTCGCATCAGCTGATTGAAGAGTTTATGTTGTTAGCCAACCGGGCGGTAGCCGAGTTTGTATCCAAATTCAAAATCGACAAAAAGCCGATTCCGTTTCCTTATCGGATACACGATACACCCGACGAGGAGAAATTGAAACCCTTTGCCGCTTTCGCGGGAAAATTCGGTTATAAACTCAACATAAAAGAGGAAGCAGCGGTAGCCGCCTCTTTTAATAAATTACTGAAAGAAGTTCAGGGTAAACCAGAACAACATGTACTCGAACAGCTGGGTATCCGTACCATGGCTAAAGCGGTGTATACCTCCGAAAATATCGGACACTACGGCTTGGGCTTTGTTAATTATTGTCATTTTACTTCACCGATACGTCGATATCCGGATGTGATCGCGCATCGGATTTTACAAGACTGTCTAGATAAGCAGCTGAAGCCGGAGAAAAAAATGGAAGATTGGTGCAAACATTGCAGCGAGCGCGAACGATCGGCCACCGAGGCGGAAAGAGCCGGTAATAAATACAAACAGGTGGAGTTTATGAAAGATTACCTCGGCGAGGAATTTGACGGGGTTATCAGCGGCGTGGCGCCATTCGGTTTTTGGGTGGAAACTGTGGCGCATAAATGTGAAGGGTTGATCAGCATTCGCGATCTCAGTGACTTGGATGATTTCCGACACGATGATACCGACTATGCACTCGTTGGCAAACGAACCAAAAAACGATTCCGGATGGGGGACGCGGTTAAAATCCGGGTGATTGCAGCCAATCTCACCAAGCGTCAGTTGGATTATGAACTGGTTACCGGAAAATAGGTATGCCGGTTGGTATCAACGTCGAATGGAATCAATCTAATCTACTTTTGAAATCTTAATGATATTGGTGGGTAAATGACTTTCAACCGGTGTACTGCCGGTATTCACCACCACATCGCCCACTTTCAAAAACCCCCGATCTTTCAGGATATTGATCTGGTCTTCAATGATATCATCCAGGCTTTCCTCTTCGCCATAGAAAAACGGCCGAACGCCCCAGCTCAAGGAAAGCTGATTAATCAGTGTTTTCTCTTTACTAAAAATGTACAGCAGGGATTTTGGTCTGTAACTGCTCAACATAAATGCCGTATAGCCACTTTGCGTCATGCCGATGATAGCATCCGCATGAGCATCTTTGGCCAAGCTGCAGGCACTATAGCAAACGGCATCACTCAGGAATGACGGCGAGTGGGGTTGCGGAGTCAGGATGTCATCACGGTTATAATCATACAGAGAACTTTCGATACCCAAAATGATGCGGCTCATGGTTTCTACCACGAGGGTGGGGTAGTTTCCGG
>JBJTXG010000017.1:0-5472 GCA_046082125.1 Ferruginibacter sp.
CTTTCTTGATCGAAATTACGGGAAACGAATAATGGATATCGGGATGGGCGTCTTTGGATGATTTTACACAGGCAGCACATTGTCCGCAGGCATCGGTGTATTGGAGGATGGGCGTATTGGTTTCCACTTCGCCGAACAACGACGGAGCGGCGGATGAATTGGCCGGATTATTTTTTTCGCAAACGATGAATTGAGCGAAGGCCCTGGCCAGTGGAAGCGCACCAGACCCTTCCCGGCCTAAAAAAAGCAGGGCATGACTGAGCCGGTTTTGATGGAAGAGTCCAGTCAGTTGCTCGATGACGGTTGATTGTCCGATGATGTTTTGAAAAGACACAATGCAAGATAAGTGCTTCCTGCACCAAAATAAAAAAAGGGCAGGTCCCTAATTCCTGCCCCTTACATACACATGAATCTACCTTATTGTTTTATAATGCGTTCTGTTTGTTCGTGGGTAGTTCCGATAAGTCGGATGACATACATGCCGGATGCCTGACCGGGCCATTGGATTGAATGGAGGCCTGCGGCTCCTCGTCCGGTGAAAATGGTACGACCGTTCATGTCCATGACGAGATAGCGGAATGATTCGGCGGCACGGATTTGGATTTGTGACTGAACCAGGGTTCCAACAGTGAAAGCCTTTTCCGCCGCGGCGGTACCCCGAAGGGCAATCACATTGGAATAGACCACCTGATCAATTACCGAAGTGGCTTTGATCCGGTAGTAGCGGGTGTTGGGGTCTTGGGGGGTGTAGTTTAGGTTACGAGCAACGGCCGATGTTTGTTGAAGTAAGCGGAAATCAATGCCATTGGATGAGTATTCAATGTCCAGTGAACGCAGGGGCTCATCGGCTACTACGTTCCAGTTCAACTGATGTTTATCCTGAGATACCGCACCGCTCAATGTTACGTTTTGAATTGGAAGTGCGCTCCTGAAGCCGGTAAGTGTAAATGACCCAATGCTGCCATAATCGCTAATGTTGGCATTGCCTGCTCCATCCAATACAAAATAGTATGTACCGGCTTTGAGCGTAGTATCTATGGTGATACCCATCGCATTTTGCGGGTCGTAGGTGCGCAGCAGCACTTGCTGTTCATTGTACAGCTGGATCTTGATGTCCAGATTAGAACCATTACTTCCGGTGCCCAATCCATACGGGTTGGCTAGCAGGTTAAAGCTGCTCATTTGAGTCAGCACGAAACGAAACACATCTTTGTCCGTAGCGGTAGTGATAATACCATCTACGCTAAAGGAAGTGCCCGAAGGCGTATGTGCACTACTATTCAATACGTCGGTGTAGTCATCGGTTCGGTATCCGAATCCGTTAACGGACGTGAGTATGCTCAGATTGTCTTGTGTGTTGGCGCAGCCATACGGTGTGGCACCGTTATGCCAGCCGGTCATGTTACGGCTGTAACTATTGCCCATGATAGGCGCCCAGCTGGTTTCACCGGAGCCGATGCCGGTATGGTATGTTTCGGTTAAGGTGCAGTTATTGTCGTAACGGGATTGATGGGACAGTCCAAGGGTATGGCCGCTTTCATGACTGATACATTCACCAATGAATTTGGTGTTGTTGGGTCCCAGGCGGTCGGAGAATACAAATGCAGGTGTGTCATCGCCCCAGGTAAACGATCCGATATAGGCAATGCCTCCAACGTTCGGTCGCCATGCGCTCGAAGGGGTAACAATAACGCGTATACGCTGTGTAAGCGGCGCCGATAGAAATTTTACTGAATCAGTGGTGATGTTTACCTGAAAAGGGCGGTAGTCTTCTGAAACACGGTTGAAGATTTCGGTGATTTGGGCATCGTTGAGGGCGGGAGCGGCACAATAGATCGGATTGCCGCTGTTCCAAAGTGAACTGGTAACGGTATGTCCGTCGAAATCCAAATAGATGGTCGCGGTTGCTGTAGGATGACTGTTCAACCGTGGACCAGCCAATGCGGTAGTTGACACGAGTAAAAGCAGCAATGTGCGAATGATAGTTTTCATGGATCAGGATTTTAGGGATAGGGTAGACCCTTTCGGGTCTGTTATTGGTAGATTACGTTGGTTGTATGCGTTGAAGGGTGACTGCAATCTTGTAGGATGGATGATAATGCGGTTTCATCCATTGTATACTGTGCCTGCTCGTTTTTACGAATCTGATAGACGATGGATCGCTCGTTATCGATCATCCGACCGCTGTACAAAAAGCTATTGTCGGGTTGAATGATTCGGGATACCTGAAATAGGATATTTGACCCTTTAGCGGCCGAGCGAATAACGACGGTTTGTAGTTGTTTGTATTTTACCTCGTTAGAAACGATGATTCCGTAGAAACGATGTTCGTTCAGTGTGAGGGTGATTCGGTCACCGGTTTTGGAGGCTAGCGCTTTTTCAAAAGTAGCTACCGGAATGATGGCGTTGGATGAGGTTGATTGTGCATCCATTTTCTGCGCCTGGATAATATTGGCATTGCCCAAAAGGCACAGTGCGAAGACTGTTGTAAAAAAGGTTTTCATGGTATTGGGTTTGTTTTTAGGGTAACAAATTCCGCTTCCAAAAACGCACGCCTAGTGTCTTTTAGTATACGAACTCCAGTCGCCAACTCGATGGCGAGATATCAAAAAACGACACAAAAAACAGTAAATCAACGAGTTGAAAGAAATAACTTTCTAAAAATTGCGTAGAAACACGTGCGCAGATTACGTAAGAAACCGGCTCTTCAGGTCGGGGGTTGGTATCATACAAGACTCTTTTTTACCGTACCAGCGATATCGGTTACGGGCAATCAGGTTGTATACAAGATCTCGAAGAAAATACGGAATAATAATCAGTAGGTAAAGAATCTTTACAGGACCACGCAATTGTCGAGCTATGCGTAAGGCGGCGCTGGAATGAGTTTGCGCCTTTTTATTTTGAATCAAAATAACTGAGTCGGTTTTTGTTGGATCGATTCCGTATTGTTGACACAGGGCTTCGCCAACAGGACTTTGCAAGGCGGCAAACCGAAAGCGGGCATCGGGGTCCCGTTTGATGATAAATTGAACGGAGTGGTTGCATAAATTACAAACACCGTCAAATAAAACAATCGGTCCGGTATGGGTAATGGGCGCGCTCATGAAGCAGACAGGTTTTGAAAGTTTGTCAGTCGTTCATATTGGGTTCCTTTCAGGAGTTCGAGCGTATTCAGTGATTCATAATAATGCATACCGGCCATCCCAGTTCCTGCGAATGCCGTGTTGGTTTCTGAAATCAAATAGCCATTATCGAGCAGTAAAAACCCCCGCTGATCAAGACAGGCCGGATACCAAAGAAAATCTACGATGGTTCGGCCTTTCACATATTTCCATTTGTTTTCGACATAGGTTACTTTATGCGACAGGTATTCGTTCATTCTCGGTTGATAGCCAAAAAGGAGATTGGCGATTTTGTACGGCAGGCTATTTATTTTCTGTTGATAGCGAATGGCAATATCATCGATGCTTTTTCCGCCGGGGTTTAGATGGAATACCGGGATGTCGGTCAGATCCTTAAAGATACTTTTAGCCTGTTTGTTTTTTTCTTTAGGTTGAATCGGGTGTTGGCCATTCCAGGGAGTATCCAATAGGATGCCGCCATGCAACTCTATAAAAATATCCGCCTGATCGAGGTTGCCTTGGGTGATCAAATGAGTGGAGATATCTATGACTTGTTTTCCGAGAATTTTGTTGATCTGCATCGTAAAGTGTTATTTTGAATTTAATCAGGGTTTAGCAACATTCAAATACTTTAGAATATCAGCCGATGTTTTTAAAACAGCAGACGTAGTGATTCCATGGCAAGCCGTTCCAATGTATCGGTTATCTGAAAAAAATACAAGTGAGAGCAGTAGCCTCCGCATTTGATCAACAGCTATTGTATACGTTACGTTCCAATCCATCAATAATAAAAATAGACGAATAGGATGATATCTCAACTTCTAATTTCTTCCAATCTGCTAATAGGCCGTCCGGAGCCATCATATATGTATTGGGCTTCACACAAGGTTGCAAACAATAAGCAAACAAGACTACCCAATAGTTTTTTCATAAAATAGCATTAGTGTGTTTAGCAAACTCAATTAGCATGCCGGTAACGGCCTTTGAACGTAAAGAAAATTTGCTTTCCATTGTTCAGTTCCAGCATCATCTGTTTATTGAAATGCCCTCTACCATTTTGAAACCAAAAACACACGGTAAAGGAATATACTTTCCCTCTGACAATCGGTTCTTGTGGGTAGTCGCAGATAAAATGGGGATCGCCTGATTTTTGACTGGTAATGAAAACAGGCTCATCGCCCAGATAAATAAAATGCTTGACCATCTGATTGTTTACATTCACCGGCTCCACTTCACCCATATCATTACGCAATGAATCAAATACAAGATTATGTATGGTATCACGAAAGGTGAATTTCGTGAACGAGCTTGGGTCAGTCTGAGCATCGGCAAAACTGATGAAACCAACAAGGAAGCAACTGATGAGTGTAAAACGTACCAAAAAATCGTTTTGTCAAATCTAATCGAATTTCAGTTGATCTTAAAAAAAAGGTCAGTCCAAGCGTGGCGATTCACAAAAAATGACTTTAATTTTTCCTTATTTTTGAAATATGGGTATAAATAAATACGCACTCGTGCTTGGCCTGATTACCTTTCAGGTATTTTCCATCTGGTCGGTACAGGCACAGAAAAAGATAAAATTGGGCAATCAGGTTTGGATGAAAAAGAATCTTAATCTTGATGTGTTTCAGAATGGTGATCCAATTCTTGAAGTAACGTCTGAAGAGGATTGGATTGAGGCATTAAAAATGAGTCAGCCGGCTTGGTGTTACTATGATTTCAACCCATCAAATGGATATAAATACGGCAAGTTATACAATTGGTATGCGGTTATTGATCCACGCGGATTGGCGCCCGTTGGTTGGCGAATACCCAGTGAAGCTGATTGGGATACGCTGATCAATTTTTTGGGTAAAAATGCCACTGATCATGAAATCGCCCATGATCGACTTAAATCCAATACCGGATGGGGACAGCTACAAATTGGTAAAAAGAGGAGCGGGTTCAATGCCAAGCCAGGCGGCTATATTAGTCCTAGTGGTATGCGACCTTTCGATGGTGCCAGAGATAGGGGTTTTTGGTGGAGTACAACGCTAGACCAACCAGAAACCGGAGAAAAGAAGACAAGCCATAGAGTTTGGGTCATTCAGCTTAATAAACGGTTTTCGGATTTGGACAGTCGCACTGGTCGATGGTTCAGAGAGTCAATCTGGGATTTACATTATGATGATTCAGGTCATTCAGTGAGATGTATACAAAATTCATCACACATTCAATAAAAATCCTCCGCTGCCGTCACGCGGTATAACTTACCAACCATCTTTTTTACGCTGGAGTAATCTCCCCATTTGCATCCTCTTTTTTTAACTGGCTGAACAGGCTATGAAATTAACGATTCATTGTTTTTTCA
>JBJTXG010000018.1:0-3064 GCA_046082125.1 Ferruginibacter sp.
TGATGAAATTGATATGGTAATTTCACGCGGAAAATTTCACCAGGGCGAATACCAATATGTATTTGATGAAATTGCTGCAGTAAAAGAAGTGTGTGGTGAAGCACGACTCAAAGTCATTTTAGAAACCGGCGAATTGGGCACCCTCGATAAGGTACGACTGGCCAGTGATATTGCCATGTATGCCGGTGCTGACTTTATCAAAACGTCAACCGGAAAAATTCAGCCAGCAGCTACGATGCCGGTTACCTTGGTGATGTTGGAAGCCATCCGCGACTTTTATTACAAAACCGGTAAGAAAATTGCGATGAAACCGGCCGGAGGTATTTCAAAGGCTAAGCAGGCGCTGCACTACCTGGTAATGCTCAATGAAGTGCTTGGCGAAGATTGGATGAGTAACGAGTGGTTTCGTTTCGGCGCGAGTAGCTTGGCTAATGACATTTTGATGCAGTTGATGAAACAGCGCACAGGTATGTATCAGAGTGCTGATTATTTTTCGGTGGATTGAATAAATTTCAAACTGAAATTTATTCAGTTAAATAGGGTTATTAAGTTCCATAGGTTCAATAGGTTTGTTGAAAAAAATAATGGGAACAATAACCAGATTTGAGGAGATCATTTCTTGGAGAGAAGCTAGAGAATTGAATAAAGTATTAAGGAATTTAATCACGGAAAAAAGATTTGAAAAAAACTTCGGATTAATTTCACAAATTGAACGCTCTGCAGGTTCAATCATGGACAATATCGCAGAGGGTTTTGAAAGAGGGGGAAACAAAGAGTTTATTCAGTTTCTTTACATTGCAAAAGGCTCGTGCGGAGAATTAAGATCACAAATGTATAGAGCTGTTGATGCCGGTTATCTGGATACCAATGAGTTTAACTTAGTTTCTTCCTATTGCAATAGAATAAACAATTTGATATTTAAACTGATTTTATATCTTAAGCAAACAAAATTGAAAGGACAGAAATTCAATACAAACTAGTATAAAAAACAACTTATTGAACTTTTTAAACCTATTGAACTTTTTGAACAAGAAATCTTAAATCGGGACTTTAAATCAAAATAGAAAATTAAAGAAACAACAACCTCGGTAACCAATACAACCTTAGCAACTCAATGAACTTTATGTCAAACCTCCCCAACCTACCAAAATAACCATGGCTAAAAAAAATACCCTCCAGCTCAAATTTGACAGTTCACGGAATTTGGCGCCTGCTCCGGAAAGTAAAAGTCTGGCTAATATTGCATCGCAGTATGAGTTGTTCATTAACGGTTCTTTTGTAAAGCCGTCTTCTCGAAAATATTTTGCCACCATTAATCCGGCTACGGAAGAGAAACTGGCTATGGTCGCACATGCGAATGCGGCCGATGTGAACAAAGCCGTTGAAGCAGCCCGGAAAGCCTATGACAAGAGCTGGAAAAAAATGCCGGCGAAGGAGCGTGCCAAATACATTTTCCGCATCGCCCGTATTGTACAGGAACGAGCCCGAGAACTGGCCGTCGTGGAAACCGTAGATGGGGGGAAACCAATTCGGGAGAGCCGTGATTTTGATATTCCAACTGCAGCCAATCATTTTTTCTATTACGCCGGTTGGGCCGATAAGTTGGATTATGCCTTTCCGAACCGGAAGGCCCAATCGCTTGGTGTGGCTGGACAAATTATTCCCTGGAATTTTCCGTTGCTGATGGCCGCCTGGAAAATAGCACCGGCACTGGCTACCGGAAATACCGTTGTGCTCAAGCCAGCAGAAACAACGCCACTCACCGCGTTAAAGCTGGCGGAGATCATCCAGGAAGCCGACCTTCCTCCCGGGGTGGTCAATATAATCACAGGGGCCGGAGCTACCGGAGCGGCTATCGTCAACCATCCGAACATACAGAAAATTGCCTTTACCGGATCAACCGATGTGGGTAAGCTCATTCAAAAAGCAGTAGCCGGTACCCAAAAAAAACTAACCCTCGAGCTAGGCGGCAAAGCAGCCAATATCATTTTTGATGACGCGCCGTTGGATCAGGCCGTCGAAGGAATCATCAATGGCATTTTTTTCAATCAGGGACATGTCTGCTGCGCCGGATCCCGTTTGTTCATCCAGGAGTCGGTTTACAAAACGGTACTGCGCAAACTGAAAGATCGCATGAACACCTTGATTGTGGGCGATCCACTCGACAAAAACACAGACATTGGAGCCATCAATTCAAAGCAGCAACTCGACACCATCCATCGTTATATTCAGATCGGAAAACAGGAAGGCGCTGATCTATATCAGCCATCCTGTATGATTCCTCGAAAAGGATATTTCTGCAGACCAACCTTGTTTACCAACGTCGCTCAATCCAATCGCATCGCACAGGAAGAAATTTTTGGACCGGTACTCGCCATCAAAACCTTTCGAACGGTGGATGAAGTCATTGAAAAGGCCAATAATACACCATTTGGATTATCAGCCGGGGTGTGGACCGACAAAGGATCAAAAATATTCAATCTGACTTCTCAATTACGGGCAGGCGTCATCTGGGCCAATACGTACAATAAATTCGACCCTACCTCACCCTTTGGCGGGTATAAAGAAAGTGGCTTTGGAAGAGAAGGGGGACTGCAGGGGTTGGAGGGGTACATTAAATTAGTTTAAAAGGTTCGATGCATTCCTGCAAGCAGGCAGGAGTTCAAAAGGTTCAATAAGTTAACCTATTAAACCTTTTAAACCTGTTGTGAACATCTTGAACTTTATTTAAACGCATTCAATCCCGTCACATCCATCCCTGTAATCAGCAAATGGACATCATGGGTACCTTCGTAAGTAATTACGCTCTCCAGATTCATCATATGGCGCATAACGGAGTATTCACCTGTGATACCCATGCCTCCCAGCATTTGCCTCGCATCACGGCAGATATTGGTGGCGATTTCGCAGGCATTTCGTTTGGCCATAGACACCTGGGCCGGCGTAACCTTTCCTTCATTCATTAAAACCCCCAAGCGCCAGTTGAGTAACTGGGCTTTGGTAATCTCGGTGAGCATCTCAGCCAGTTTTTTCTGCTGTAACTGAAAGCCGCCGATCGGTTTGC
>JBJTXG010000019.1:0-6455 GCA_046082125.1 Ferruginibacter sp.
GATTGAATCGCACATACCCAATGACAAACACATCGAATATGTACATACTGCTTCGTTCATTGAAATGCACGAGCACCCAACCAAGGCGCTGAAAGATAAGCCGGATGCCTCCATATCACTTGGATTCAAACAACTTTCTGAAGGAACAATTGACGCATTCATCAGCGCCGGTAACACAGGCGCCATGATGGTTGGATCGCTTTTCACCGTGAAACCGATTGATGGTGTTTTACGCCCAGCCATCGGCGCCTACCTTCCCCGAGAAGACGGTTCACTAGGGGTGTTAGTTGACGTAGGACTAAATGCAGACAGCAAACCGGAAAACCTCAATCAGTTTGCCATCTTAGGATCGCTTTTTGCTGAACACATCTTGGGTATACCTCAACCGAAAGTTGGGCTACTCAATTTAGGCGAAGAAGAAGGAAAAGGAAATTTGCTCACACAATCCGCTTATTCATTATTAAAAGAAAACAACCGGATTCGTTTTATAGGCAATGTGGAGGGAAGAGACCTGCTTGTACACAAAGCCGACGTTATCGTATGCGACGGGTTTACCGGCAACGTTGTGCTCAAAATGGCAGAGAGCGTATATGATATCGCCCTTCGCCGAGCAATCAATGATACCCATTTCAACCGATTTAACTTTGAGATATATGGCGGTGTGCCGGTGCTTGGCATCAACAAACCAGTCATTATTGGTCATGGTATCTCCCATGAAACTGCGTTTAAAAATATGTTGCAAACGGCCGAACGGATGATTCAAACCAACCTGATTGGCAGTATGGCCGCTCAGATTCCCATTTAATCAGTAACTTAGGTGCAAATTAAATCACCATGAGACTCATTTCGTTTTTCTCACTGACGTTCCTTTTTACAATAATTGTATTGATTGCTTGTAAAAAAGACAATTCCCCGGCCGATCCCTGTACGGGTGTGACGATTTCCGTCAATACAACAACCGTTACACCCGGTAACGGATTGTCTAATGGATCAATTACGGTGAACGCCTCTCCTGCGGGCACATACACCTACAGCCTGAATAGTGGTGGATTTCAGTCGTCCAATCAGTTCACCAACCTCGCGGCCGGCTCTTATACCGTTATAGCAAAAAATGCCAATGGATGTAGTTCTGCATCAACAGCGGTAACGCTGGCAGGGCCCAACCCCTGTGGTGGCACCAACATCGTACTGAATGCAACACCTACTGCCTCAATTCCATGTACGCCTTTCAATGGAAGCATTCTGGCAAGTGCGACAGGCTCCAATGGATTTACATACAATCTCAATGGCGGCGTGTATCAGTCATCTGGCACGTTTTCCGGATTACAACCCGGTTCGTATGTAGTGGGCGTGAAAGATGCCAATGGCTGTACCAAAACACAAAGTGTAACCGTGGGAAACAAACCAAGAGGTACGAAGTTTGAATTGGTTCGTTTACTCATTTCGGCAAAATGTGCTAATTGCCACATGGGAAACAGCTCCGACGGAGGGGTCAGCTTCAATGATGAATGCAATATCATCACCAAAAAGGACCGAATCAATCAGCGTTGTGTTGTTCAATCAGACATGCCTCCCGGTAACCCATTGACAACTGCTCAAAAAGCACAAATTACTGATTGGATCAACGCCGGCGGACGATATACAGATTAACAAATACGGCAACGCCAAATGGAATTAACTAACTTGGCATGATTTTTTCATATCTAGATCATTGTCTTTAAAAACAACGACTTATAGGTCCTAAAATTGACTACGATGTCTCAAGCACCTTTCAAAACACCCGTCGCTTTTTTTTTACTAACAGTGTGTTTCGGCTTTCTCGGATGTTACAATGACAAAGAGGAGTTGTTGTATCCCAATACGTCCAGTCTCGACTGCACAACCATTTCAGCCAAATACAGCACAGATATTGCACCTATCATGCAAACTAAATGTGCTGTATCGGGATGTCATAACGCCTCCTCCTCCGCAGCAGGCGTCATTTTACAAACGCACGCGCAAGTGGCTGCCAAAGCGAACCAGATCAAACAAACCTGTATCGTGAGTAAAAGCATGCCCCCGGCGGGACCTCTGCCATTGGCTGAACAAAATGCCATCCAGTGCTGGATTAATGCCGGCACCCCTAATAATTAAAGCCACGCCATGAAACGATGGATCAAATTTGTGTTAATTGGCATCGCTGTCACAGGGCTTATTTTGTCAATAGGCTACTTTTATGCGTTTAGAAAACCAGCGACGGCAGAAGACAGCGAACCAGTGAAAGTCTATGCTGCTACTGAACTAATTGCCCTCTTTCAGCAAAATACCGACTCCCTACACAATGCCTGTATGATGAAAAATATTGGAGTGAATGGCACGCTAAAAAGTATCAATAAACCGCTTTTCTCACTAACCATTGACGGAGACAATGAAGCTGAAATCATCTGCACATTTGACAGTATCCCTTTTACTAAACTACCTGACACGCTAAAGCCAGGAAACACCATTTCCGTCAAAGGAATTTATTACGGTCACGAGGGGTTCAATGCAGCTCCGGCTGATCCCAACGATTTACTGGCAGCCATACAAACCAAAACCATCCGATTACGCACCTGCGCCATTAATAAACCATAACATCAAAAAAACATGAAACACTTCTTTTCGCTGATGCTGCTTTCCTTTGCACTGAACACATCCTATTCTCAGGTGAAATTATACTCCACTAAAACCGGCACCATCTTTTTTGACGCTGGAACCGGCGTGGAAGACATCAAAGCAACGAACAAAGGCGTCACCGCCGTAATTCAACCATCAACCGGCGCTATTCAATTTGAAGCCGCCATTAAAGGATTTGAATTCAAAATTCAATTGATGGAAGATCATTTCAATGAAAACTACATGGATAGTGAAAAATTTCCAAAATCCACCTTCCGGGGTACCATTGAAAACCCAACCGCTATAAACTACACCAAAGATGGTAACTATCCGGTAATCGTAACCGGCACACTGGAAATGCACGGCGTAAAAAAAGACATTACAGCCAAAGGAACGATCAGTGTAAAAAAAGGAGAAGTAAGCTCTTCGGCTACTTTTGACATTAAGCTGGCTGATTTTAACATCAAAATTCCGGCTATTGCTAAAGAAAAACTCTCCGAGAAAGCAACCATCAAAGTGGACTGTACCTACTCCGCACAATAAACTCTAAGAACATGATTAGTCGTATACGGTTGGGCCTCACCTTGCTGCTCACGTTCGTCACCATAGCGGGCTTTTCACAGGATGATTTATTGGCTTCTGTCGCTGACAAGCCCAAAAAAGAATTCGTGAAGAATGCGTTCAAATCCAGCCGCGTTATAAACGGACATTCCATTGAATTCATAGGGAAAGGTGTTTTGGATACAAGAATCCTCCATCGCTTCGGTACCGTGGAGAACGGATTCAGCGATTTATTTGGACTTGATCAAGCTTCCATGCGATTTGGCTTTGACTACGGTATCACCGATAATTTGACCGTGGGTATCGGCCGAAGCACCGAAAAAAAAGAGCTCGATGGTTTTATCAAATACCGTCCAATTCAACAAGCCCGTGGGGGTAAAGGAGCTTCTCCTGTTTCGGTCGTTTTGGTCAGTGGCATCACTTGCTATACCATACCATGGAGTGACCCAACACGAAAAAACTATTTTTCAAGCCGGCTCGGATTTTACAATCAGCTAATCGTTGGCCGTAAGTTTTCAGACGCTTTCAGCATGCAACTAGCCCCCACACATGTTCATTTAAATCTTGTTGAAAAAGCTACCGATGTGAACGACATTTTTGCAGTTGGCATTGGCGCGCGTATGAAAATGAGCAAACGCATCGCCTTTGTTGTCGACTACCACCTCATTGCAAAAGAATTTGAATGGGGTGATGATGACAATGAAGGGGACTCCCAACTAAAAAACTACAAAAATCCCCTTTCAATCGGATTTGACATCGAAACCGGTGGACACGTATTTCAACTTCATTTTTCCAATGCAACCGGCATGAATGAAAAGGCCTTCATTACGTCAACAACGCAAACATGGGGTAAGGGTGAAATCCGATTTGGCTTTAACTTATCTCGGGTGTTTAATATTGTTAACTATTAATCCCCATTTCAATGGTGATTAATGAACAGCTCCTTTTTTAGGGGCTTTTTTTTGTCATGCCATTGTCAAATTTTTCTGTCAGCGAAAATCTGACAGTATTGTGATGAACATTGTGCGCTTGATTGATGACATTTGCGGGCTCAATGATAATCAACCCTTCTCGAGTAATTTTCATTCTGTTTTGGTTGTCCGCTTTTAGCGGTCGACTGTCTGCTCAGTCAATGGAATCGTCAAAAAGTTCGGACACCCTCGATCCGGTCATTATTACCTCCTCCAGAACACTAACTCGCCTGGGTAACGTAACGGTTCCTACCACGGTTGTACAATCCAAAACCATGGAGAAAGCCGGCATGCTTCGTTTGAGAGATGTGCTGCAGGAACAAACCGGATTGGCCATTACCTCTGCCTTTGGCGCCGGCATTCAAATGCAGGGACTGAATCCGGATTACACACTGATTTTACTGAATGGCGAACCCCTGATTGGAAGAACCTCTGGTGTGTTGGATCTTAATCGAATCAGTCTGAATAATATTGAACGTATTGAAATTGTCAAAGGTCCCTCATCTAGTTTGTATGGATCCGAAGCCATGGGCGGTGTTATCAACATCATCACCCGCGCCCCCGAAAAAACCAGTTTTCAAGGCAGTGTACGCTATGGCGTTGGCAATCCGGATAAGGGCTGGATTTGGCCCACCGATGATGCCGCTTTTCACCAAACAGACATTCAGTTAGCGCTAGGAACTCGCATGGGTAAAAGCCATCTCTCCTACAACGCCAACTGGTATTATGTAGATGGCATCAGTTTTCGTCCGTTTTCTAACCGGCGGGATGAACAACCCATTCACCGGCTTTCAAACCAGCTTTCCTGGTCATTTTCATCAGGATTAAAATCAAACATCTCCCTGGTATATCGTAATGGCTACGACTACATTAAACAATCTTTTTCGGTATCAAATAACGGCACCTACAGCAATACGTTTGGCAACGAACGGAATACAGACAACAATGCCATCATTAGCTGGAAATATAAGCTCAACAATCGGATGGAAAACACGTTGAAAGCTTACGGAAGCTGGTTCAAAGGCGGTCAATATCTTCGATTCAGCAATAAACCAGACAGTTCCTACACCGATGAATTCATCCAACGTTTTTTTCGCATAGAAAATCAAACCGATTATACCATCCGTCAGGTTCGTTTAACCGGAGGCGTTGGATTTACCATCGATCAGGCCAACTCAACCCGTTACGACAATATTCAAAATCGAAAACAGAACAATATTGCATTCGCATACAGCCAGGCCGAATGGAACCCTGTTGAAAACGTTACCTTGATGGCCGGCTTACGGTATGATCATCATACCCTTTTTCAAGCGGCCTGGAGTCCCAAACTTTCGTTTCGATACAAAGCAAATGATAAGATATCGTTGCGCGCTTCCATTGGCCGTGGTTTCAAAGCACCGGATTTCAGACAACTCTACCTCAATTTTACCAATGTAGCCGCCGGCGGCTACTCGGTCGTGGGATCGATTGATGCCGTGCGCATCATCCAACAGCTGGACGCCGAAAATCAAATCCTGGAATACAAAGATGATTATAACCGGCTAGCTGCGCTCAAACCCGAATTCTCTACCGGCATCAATTTCGGTACCACGATCAAACCACGTAAGAACGTCAAACTAGATGTAAACTTTTTCCGAAATGATATTGAATCCATGATTGATGTACGTCAGGTTGCGACACGAATGAACGGCGGACAAATATTCAGTTACATCAATGTGAAAAAAGCATTCACCCAGGGTTATGAATTTGATCTCTCCTATCAACCCAATAACCAATGGCAGATTCAAACCGGATACCAGTACCTCACTACGGCCGACAAAGATGAATTAGCCGACATAAAAAAGGGAATCGTTTATACCAAAAATGCAGACGGAACCAGTCGATTACTTCGTCCGTCAGAATATGCAGGTCTGCCCAATCGAAGTGCGCACACAGCCAATCTAAAATGTACGTATGAAGATAAAAAAAACCGTTCAGCCACCGTACGATTGATCTACCGATCCCGATGGTATGTTTCCGACAAAGATGGCAATGGCGTATACAATACCGGCGATGAATATGCGAACGGATTCTTACTGTTCAATGCATCCGTAGGCTTCTCTATTCACAAAAACATGCGTTGCCGCATCGGCATGGACAACATTCTTAACTATACCGACTTTCAGTTCATGCCAACCATGCAAGGCCGAATGACGTATCTATCCTTTTCTTATTCACTTTAATCACCCAAATAAATACCATGCAACACCCTAAACATTTTCTTCCGATTGTACTCGTCCTACTCTTGAC
>JBJTXG010000020.1:0-4890 GCA_046082125.1 Ferruginibacter sp.
TATGTAATATATTATAAAATATTTTATTCTATACACTTGCACTCTCTTTAATGTAACTATCGAAAAAATCAACCCGATTGATATTAGCAAGCATTGTAAATAAAAAAGTAAGTAAGTCAACGTTACCCCCATCCCACAATATTACGCCGCTCTTTGTCAGAAAACGCGGGGAAAAAACACCCGAACAGACGTTTTTTCCCCCTTGCGTTACATCCTCCTCTCAAGAGCTTTGTGCTGTTGAGTTTCGATTCGTGCTCTTTAGAACCGCCGGAGGCCAAACCTCCGGCTTTTTTAACCAACCTGTAAAAACCCTATGCCATTCTTTTATGCTAACAATCTGATAATGTGCACATTAACCAATTACTATCGTAAATTCACGATGTAAAATCGGGTACTATTGCGTGGGCCCTTTTCCAAAAAAAAGGTGACCTTGCACCCATAACCAAACCCACTGCCTAATGAGTGAAGTCTCTCAAACACCCATTCGCGTAATTATAGCCGATGATCATGTATTGTATCGGGCCGGTGTCAAAACATCGCTGAGCACCCGTGCCGACATCCAGGTCATCGCGGAGGCTGACAACGGCATGCATCTCCTGAACCTGATCAAAAATATCGATGTAGACGTTATCCTCCTGGATATTCAGATGCCTATCATGGATGGTATCGCCACGTTGCCGGAAATCAAAAAAATCGCACCCCAAACGAAAGTCATCATGCTGACCATGGTCGACGACAACAGCATGATTACGAAACTGATGGAACTGGGCGCCAACAGTTATCTTACCAAAACAAGCGACAGCGAAATAATCTACGAGGCGATTAAAACCTGCTACGAACAGGAATATTATTTCAACGCCCTCACAAACAAAGCACTGCTCACCAATCTGCGTCAAAAAAATCCGGTTACCCCACACCAACTAACCCCCCAAGAGGCACAGTTGAACGAAAAGGAGACCATGATTTTACGGCTGATGTGTGAAGAGAAAAGCACCAAGGAAATCGCCGATATCGTGGAACTCAGTCCACGCACCGTAGAAGCCATCCGCGACCGACTCAAAGTAAAAACAGGGTCTAAAACAACCGCCGGACTGATCATGTATGCTGTCAAACACAAGATCATCGACGAACTTTGATCGATGCAGTCAAAACCCGCTGATTATTTTATTTTCAATGGAAAACTGGAACGAATCACGAGTCCGGTACTTTCCGCATCCACCCGTGGACTGCGTTACGGCGACGGACTGTTTGAAACGATCCGCTATGCCAACGATCAACTGCACCTGATTCACGAGCATCTGCATCGTCTCTGGTGTGGCATGGAGGCTTTTCAATTCGACCTACCAAGTTTGTTTACACCCGAAACCATCATACGCGACATAGAGCTCTTACTCCAAAAAAACCGGCACCGTCGCGCCCGTATCCGGGTGACCGTCTTTCGGGGCGATGGCGGTTTATATGATCCTGTCTCCCACCGGCCACAGGTGATTATCGAATCGTGGGCCCTTCCGGCTTATTCGAATCTTGCCCCCCAACACGGACTTTGGGTTGGTATTTATCGGGACCTTCGCAAATCAACCGACCCGATCAACAACTTCAAACATAACAACTGCCTGCCCTATGTACTGGGTGCTCGCTACGCACAAACGAATCGACTGAACGATGCCCTGATTTTGAATACAAACAATCAACTCTGCGACAGCACTATTGCCAATCTGTTCTTGTTGAAAAACAACACGCTCTACACACCAGCACTTTCGGAAGGTTGTGTGGCCGGCGTTTTTCGGAAAACCCTGATTGACTGTTTGCGGTCGACAGACTGGGCTGTTGTAGAAAAACCCATTAGCATCGACGAAGCCCTCGCGGCAGATGAATTGTTTTTAACCAATGCCATCCGACTCATTCGGCCTGTACAACAGCTGGAAGATCGCTCCTACCCGTGCACCATCCTCCCGCTTGTAGAGGAACGCATCCGTCAAACAAAACCCGATTTGTTTTGTTAGGTTGACATGGCCAACGTAGCACCTATTCGTCTTTTCTGGTTTCGGAGAGATCTCCGTCTCCACGATAACACCGCTCTTTATCAGGCACTGTCCGGTGAGACACGTGTATTACCGCTATTTATTTTTGATCCCCATATTCTCCAGAGACTACCCGCTACGAACGATGCCCGAGTAGCTTTCATTCACCAATGCTTGCAATCGATCAAAGACCATTTGCAGCAACATCAGTCCGACATTCGCATTTTTCACTCAAACCCACTGGATGCGTTTCAGGAACTAATGAAGGAATATACTATAGAGCGTGTTTTTTGCAACGATGATTACGAAGCCTACGCACAGGAAAGAGATCAGGCCGTTGCTTCCCTGTTGGGAGACCATGGCATTCCGCTTCATCGGTTCAAAGATCATGTGCTCTTTGAAAAGTCGGAGGTGACGAAAGATGATGGCAAACCCTACACCGTCTTTACGCCCTACAGCCGAAAATGGAAATCGCACCTAACCGATGATACCCTGATGCATTATCCTTCGGAGTCGCGCATGAACGGTTTTTTAAAAACGGCGCCATTGCCTATGCCCACGCTGGAATCACTTGGATTTTCGAAGACCGATATCCCTTTTCCTCCGTCCGCTATTCCCGAACAAATCCTGGAAGCCTATGCCCGGCAAAGAGACCTGCCCGGTATCAATGGCACCTCGAAACTGGGCCTTCACCTGCGTTTCGGCACGATCAGCATACGGGCGCTTGCCCGCAAAGCAACGGCGTTGTCTGAGTCGTTTCTGAATGAATTAATCTGGCGCGATTTCTACCAGATGATTACCTGGCATTTTCCGGATGTTCGTAAAGGAAAGGCGTTTAAGCCGGCCTATGAGGCGATCCCCTGGCTGAACGATGAAACCGCTTTTAACCAATGGTGTACCGGACAAACCGGGTACCCAATTGTCGATGCCGGCATGCGAGAACTCAATGCCACCGGGTTCATGCACAATCGGGTTCGGATGATCACGGCATCGTTTTTATGCAAACACCTGTTGATCGACTGGCGCTGGGGTGAAGCTTATTTTGCCGAGAAGCTGCTGGATTACGATTTTGCGTCGAACAATGGCGGCTGGCAGTGGGCCTCTGGCAGCGGATGTGATGCCGCCCCGTACTTCCGCATTTTCAATCCTGATCTGCAAACCAAAAAGTTTGATCCCACGTTTACCTACTTACGGAAATGGGTACCCGAATTTGAATCATTGACCTATCCCAAACCGATGATCGAACATACCGTTGCCCGAAACCGATGCCTGGCTGTATACAAGAAGGCACTGTACGGCGATTAATCAGCGGACCGGGTCTCCAATATTTCAGTAATAACCTCGCCCATGCAACCACTGGGCATTTGAATCTGCAACAAGGCGGCCAGGGTGGGCGCGATATCCTGCATACGTACATCCCGATATTGTTTTCCGGCACGAATGCCATGCCCAAACCAAACCAACGGAATGTGGGCATCATAAGGGTTCCACACGCCGTGTCCTGTTCCGGTTTTACCGGCATCCTGATAACCCGGCAACGGAATGACCTGCACGTGTCCGCTTCGTTTCGGATGATAAGCGACCTCAACGGACTCCCGAATGCGGGGCGGGATGGCGGCTGTGCCTACATCCTGTATAAAAAACGCATGCTGAATCGCAGAAAAAGACAAGATCCAGCGAGTGATATCCTGCTTCATAGACGGATTCCATGAACGGGCGTCTTTCAAATGACGCGGATGGATGTACAATTGATAATTATCATACCGGACAAAAAAATCAGCCAGTTGATAGTTTCGTTTGATGCTGTCATTGAGGGTAGCTAGCAGGGTTTTACCGGGTGTTGCGCCGCCGGGTAAGCCATGCTCTTGCAAGTACCCGGGGGTATTGGCCACGCCATGATCGGCCGATAAAAAAAGCAGGTAACTGCCTTTTCCAACCTCCTCATCCAAAAAACGCAAAAAAGCGGCCAGTTCCCGATCGAGGCGTAAATAGGTATCCTGTATTTCAATGGCGTTGGGTCCAAACACATGTCCGATCATATCAGGCGAAGAAATACTCACGGCCAAAAAATCGGTGTGCGAACCTTTCCCCATTTTTTCTTCCAGAATGGCCTGCTTGCAGAAATTCAGCGTGTATGCATTGGCGTAAGGTGTATACCGGAAGGCATCCCACTTGCGGGGCGATGATGTCCAGGCATGTGGAAAGGTGCGTCCCGTCAATCCGGGCAAACTGCCTTCGTAGGACTTATCATCGGCCGTACTGAGCGTGTAAGCGGATAATGGCAATAGCGTATTCCAAACCGTGTCGTTCCAAGAAGCGGGCCCCGCTTGTTCATTGAACCGGTTTACCCATTCGGGTAGGGTTTTCATATAATAGCTGCTGCTGATCCACTTGCCAATATTTTCATCATACCAATAGGCCGCATTGGCCGAATGGCCAGCCGGCAAAATGGCACTCCGATCTTTGATAGATATCCCAATAACTTTCGATTGAAACTGATTGCTCAACCGCAGTTCATCACCAATGGTAGTGGCCTGCATGTTACGCGGACTCATCTTACCGTCGGGATTGGTTGAACCGGCACCTACCACCGTTGAGTCATCCGTGCAATAGACCGTAGTACCACGCTGATTATCATACCAGCCATTACCCACTATACCATGAATGGCCGGATAAGCGCCCGTGTAAATGGAAGCGTGGCCGGCAGCGGTGGTGGTTGGCAAATGACGAATGTGGGTGTTCTCACAACTGAACCCCTCTTTCAGTAGCCGGTTGAATCCGTCTGGTCCGTATAAATGACTGAACCGATAGAGGTAATCCCAGCGCATCTGGTCTAACACCAATCCTACTACCAATCGAGGACGGGGAG
>JBJTXG010000021.1:0-2620 GCA_046082125.1 Ferruginibacter sp.
TCTGATTTTACAAGCCAATAGTTCATGCGTTGGGGATATTAAATGAGTATGATTTGTTGGCAACGTTACGGTTGTTTAGTTTGTTGCTATCTTCATACCGTTTGTAAAATAAATTATTTTAAGCGGAAACGACATTCCAGAAAAGAGCAGGTTGAGTAAACTTACCAGCCGGCAGCCAGCACATCGGCCAAATGGATTGTTTTAATTGGTAACTGTTGCTTTTGGGCATAGCCATCGAGTTGCATCAAACAGCTCATGTCGGTTGAAATAATATACTCGGCTCCGGTAGCGATGGCGTTCTTGATTTTTTGATCGGCCATTCCGATGGAGATGGGTTCAAATTTAACGGAGAAGGTTCCACCGAATCCGCAACAGGTTTCCACATCATTCATTTCAATCAATTCCAGTCCCTCCACGTGGGCGAGCAGGGTTCGCGGCTCCGTTTTCAGTTTACATTCTCGCAGTGCAGCGCAGCTGTCATGATACGTAGCTTTGGCATAGAGCTTGGCATCCACTTGTGTTACTTGCAGAACATTCACCATAAAATCGGAAAATTCGAAGATGCGGGAGGCTAATTGTTTGACGGTAATCGATTGGGCGCTGTTTTCAAAAAGCGATCCGTAATAATTTTTGACAAAGCCGCAGCAACTGGCGCTGGGTGTGATGATAACATCCTGACCATCAAAATCTCGAATGAATTTACCAGCAACCGCTTTGGCATCATCACAGTATCCCGCATTAAAAGCAGGCTGTCCACAACAGGTCTGGGACGGGTTATAGGATACCGTACAACCGGCTTTTTCGAGGACTTTCACCATATTGAAAGCCGTTTCCGGATACAGCTGGTCGATGAAACAAGGAATGAATATCTGTACGTTCACGGGCATTTATGTTTTAAGAGCCTGTTTCAGCAACATCATATGAATAGCTGTTTCAGCAGCCTCTTTACCTTTATCGCCATGTAGGCCACCGGTTCGTTCAAGGGCCTGCTCCAGGGTGTTCACCGTAAGTACGCCAAAAACGACCGGAGCATCCATTGTTATGTTGAGGGTGGTAATGCCTTGTGTAACGGATGTACAAACGTACTCAAAATGGGGCGTGTCCCCTTTGATTACACATCCCAGTGCGATATAGGCACTGGTTTGGGGATGAGCAAGGTGATGCTGGCGAATTGCAAACGGAATTTCGATAGCGCCGGGAACAGTGAGTATAAGAAATCGAATGTTTTTGCTTGCGAGATATTCTGAACAGGATGCGGTTAGTTTGTCAATGATGGGCGCGTTCCAACCGGTATTAACCAGAACAACAAAGGCATCATCTGGTAGATGGATGCCTTTGGTTGATAATGTATTGGGGCGGTATATCGACATGAAGTTAGTTGGTATTAGAGTTCGCCCAACATGGCCAACCGTTTGTCCACTTCTCCATTTAGTACATTGGAGGAACTCGGAAATTCAGTTTTGAGTTTTTTGAAATAATCGATAGCCGCCTTTGAGTTATTGGTTGCTGCTGCGTATCGGCCACAAACGAACAGTGCCTCCGGCGCGAACATGGCATCTTGGGTATTCACCTCGTATGCTTTTACGTAAGCGTCCATCGCTTCTTTGGTTTGCTTTTTTTCAGCATACGCATTGCCAAGCATGGTGAACCGTCTGCTGTCAATTTGATGACTGCCATGTGCATCGAATGCTTTCAAATGAATGATGGCGCTGTCGAATTTTCCAACATGCAAGTAACAGGCTCCCGCAATGTAACGCATACGATCGGCGGTTTGTGTGCCATTGAACTTTTTGATCGCCTTTAAAACACCACTCATTTTATTGCCATTCCATACACCACCGTACAGGACCAGCGCTGTCGAATCGGCGCTGAAACCAAACTGAGTTGCCATCTGATCGAACAGCGTCTCCTCCATGAAGGTTGCTTCCCGGGCTGCCTGTTTTTCCGGTTCTTCTACTTGTGTTTGATAAATCAAAAAGCCAAGGTAACCCAGTAGTAACACGGTGAGACCGATTCCTATGAATTGGATCGGCTTTTTATTTTTTTGAAAGAATGAACCTGCTGCACTCAGCTCCTCACTGGATTCAGCCAGTTGAGACATCATGTTTTTTTCAGATTGTTTAGCCATAATTGATTATTGAATTATTAATCCATGATGAATGGATAATCATTTTGTACGTATACGTCCTTCAGCAACTCATTATCATCGGGCCATGGACTATTTTCGGAGAAAGTAACCGAGTCATCGACCGTTTTCTTCACTCGTTCGTTGATAGCTTCGATTTGATCATCAGGCACCTTGTGTGCCTTTTTCAAAACAGAAAGCACGTGTTCAATCGGATCTTTCTCTTTGTATTCTTCAAGCTCTTCTTTGGTTCGATATTTTTGCGGATCACTCATGCTGTGTCCCTTGTATCGATAGGTTTTGATTTCAAGCAGTGTCGGGCCGCCGTTTTCACGGGCACGATTGACCGCTCGGGTAAGCGCGTTATGAACTTCTTCCGGACTCATGCCATCGACCACATCGGCTGGCATTTCATAGGCATCGGCTGTTTTGACCAAATCCAGGGTTTTACTGGTACGCGCAACCGAGGTACCCATGGCGTAATTGTTATTCTCG
>JBJTXG010000022.1:0-3171 GCA_046082125.1 Ferruginibacter sp.
GTTTACGTCAGACGCTCAGAGAACGAGCCATTCGCCATTTTATCAAACCTATCAACGAATTGCATGACGAGAACAACCTCAATGTACGCATGAAGGCCATAGATTCGTTGAGTCCGGCGGAATTGTATTTCATGATTGTAATGGGCGAGCAAGAAATTTTCACATCGAGTTACAAACACAGTTTCAATAGGATGCTGCAACGCATGGGCACCAAAGTCAAACCCGATTCATTGTTGTTACAGGTTCATTTTGATTATTTCCGCAAGTTTATCAAGATGGCCTCCAACTACAACAGGCTGGATACCTTCCTGAAAGCCATGCC
Organism: Ferruginibacter sp.; assembly: GCA_046082125.1. Classification (GTDB taxonomy): domain Bacteria; phylum Bacteroidota; class Bacteroidia; order Chitinophagales; family Chitinophagaceae; genus Ferruginibacter. The sequence goes on from JBJTXG010000022.1 coordinate 323, forward strand.
TCCGGCGTATTCCGAAAAACTCATGCGCGCCTTTGTGGCCAATCTCGATGGCCCCGACAATCTGGAAGACGCCACTGATGTGGCGGATGCATACAGCAGTATCAGTCAGCCGGCCCTTCAGAAAAAAATCCTGCAGTATGTCGAAGAAAATGAGTGGCGTTGTACGGCAGAGAACAATGAATCCGGCCGGTTGATATATTCGCTGCTCAAGCATATTTTTCTGTCGGCCGATACGACTCGGCAAATTGACCTGCAGCAGTTGGCCGGTATTCCACCGGTTTCCGAAATAGCCATGTCCAGTTTACAGGATAATCAGGGACGCATTGTACAACAGGTTTTTTTCTATGGTGATGAAGACGGGATCTCCATTTTTCCGGCTTTCTTGAATTCGTTTCCAGCGACCGAGTGGACAACCGTCAAAAAACCGGAATGGGTCGAAATCAAATCCAAAAAAGGCCAGGTTTGGGTATTTGCCAATTTGCCACTGGACTATAACAACAATCTCGATGATTCGGCGCAGGCACACCTGATTGAATACCTTGATGGTGCTGGTTTGTCACCAACGGTGGTTGTACATCGTGGACACAGTTACTGGTTGCCCGGTACGATCCGACGAATGTCACCCAATGCGCGGCTGGTGTTGCTGGGTTCCTGTGGCGGATACAAAAATCTGAATCAGATATTAAAGATTGCACCCGAGGCACACATCATCTCAACCAAAGAAATTGGTGCCGGCGATATCAATCGTCCGATCATCAATTATATGAATGCTTCTTTTCTGAGCGGCAAGAACATTCGATGGAAAGAAATGTGGAAACGGCTCACCATCCAATTTCAGGCCGAGAAAAACAGAGCGCTTCTCGAAAGTTGGGAGAGTTATGTGCCACCATACAAAAACCTCGGCGCCATCTTTTTAATGGCTTACAATAAGCGAACCCAAATAGCGCAGCGATCGATGATGGATTAGGGTAGGGCATAAAGGTGATTTCCAGCGAACCCTTCCGTACTTTTGCGAAATGTCATTGTCCGGAGATCCGAACGAGGTGGTTGCCACTCATACTTTACATCGTGTTTTTGGGTTTACCAGACCTTACAGGTGGTTGTTTTTATTGTCTGTTTTTCTATCCCTGTTGATTGCTGCCTGGGCGCCTCTTCGTCCATTTCTCATTCAGGTTTCTATTAACCAGGGGATTGCTGAGGGACAGTCCGGTTTTTTTCTGCAGGGTGCCGGTGCGTTTTTATTGGAGATCACCCTGATTCAATTAGTGCTACTCGGATTGGAAACCTGGATTCGGTTTGGTTTTACCTTCACTTCGGCCAAACTCGGTCAGTTAGTGGTTCGGGATATGCGAACCGCTGTTTTTCAAAAAATCATCCGATTGAATCTTCGTCAATACGACCGAACACCTGTGGGCACCCTGACGACTCGCACGGTCAATGATCTGGAGTCGGTCAATGAGATATTCAGTGACGGATTGGTGCCGATCATTGCCGACGTGCTCACGATTATTTCCATACTCGGGTACATGTTTTGGATGGACTGGGAAATCACTTTAATTTGTTTATCGCCCTTTCCGATTCTGTTGATTGCAACGTACATCTTCAAAGAGTCTGTCAAGCGTTCCTTCAACCAGGTACGTAATGCGGTTTCAGCACTGCATGCCTTTGTTCAGGAGCGATTGTCGGGGATGATGGTGATACAGGCCTTTGCTGCCGAACAGCATCAGTTCGGTCGGTTTTCGGCGATCAATGCTCGTCACCGCGATGCCAATATCCGTGCGATTTTTGCGTATTCGGTTTTCTTTCCGTTGGTCGAGTTGGTGTCTGCTTTATCGATTGGTATGCTGGTTTGGTGGGCATCTCGTGATCTGGTTGATCCTGCGGTGCAGGCCAAGATGGCGGGGCTGATTGCCTCATTCATTTTGTGTCTGCAACTGTTGTTTCGTCCGCTGCGTATACTGGCCGATAAGTTCAATGTGCTGCAGATGGGTATGATTGCCGCAAACCGTGTGTTTGATGTGTTGGATAATGCCGATACAATGCCGGATCAGGGTATTCATAAGCCGGCAGATATCCGGGGCGATATCCGATTTGATGATGTGTACTTTGAATACACCGTGGGGCAGCCGGTTTTGCAGGGGCTGCAATTTTCGGTAGCGGCGGGACAAACCCTGGCTATTGTTGGACCTACCGGAAGCGGTAAAACTTCGATCATACAGCTCATCAACCGCCTGTACGAGCCCCGGCAAGGACGAATATTAATTGACGATGTGCCTATTGAGGAATTTGAGTTGGCCTATTTACGAACCCGCATTGCACTGGTGTTACAGGATGTTTTTCTTTTTTCCGGCACCATTCTCGATAACATCACCCTGAGGGATACGTCTATTTCAAGGGAGGAAGCCATCGCAGCGGCCCGACAGCTGGGTGCTCATTCCTTTATTGAACAACTTCCGGGTGGTTATGATTTTCAGGTGTTGGAACGGGGTGGGGCTCTTTCGGCCGGACAACGTCAATTGCTGGCCTTTGTACGGGCTATTTTACACAAGCCATCCATTCTCATCTTAGATGAGGCAACGGCCTCCATCGACCAGCAAACCGAACGCATCATTCAGGAGGCTATTCCCAAAATAACCGCTGGAAGAACGTCCATTATTATCGCGCACCGGTTGAGCACGATCAGTCAGGCGGATCAGATTCTGGTTGTTGACAAGGGACGGATGGTCGAGATGGGTAGCCATGCTTCGCTGATGGAAAAAAGGGGGATGTATTTCGATATGCAACAGGCGTATACCGGCGGAAAATAGTTTCCCTTGGTAAACATTTGGGCCTTATCTTTGCGCCAAAAT
>JBJTXG010000023.1:0-2245 GCA_046082125.1 Ferruginibacter sp.
CGTCGGCAGCGCATATCCCGATTCCATATGTTATGGCTTATGACATGCAGCCACTGAAAACGCTCAACGAAAAAACGGCCTTTCTGCAAGAGGCATTCGAACAACAATACATCCTGTTTTTTCAACACGATCCGCGCATGGAAGCAACGGTTTTACAAACAACAGAGAAAGGCTTGCGGGCGGGAGAATGCAATACCCTCGCATCATTTTTGTAGAATTACAAACTCAATAGGGAAGAGAGTGGATAGCGCAGATTCGAATACCCCATCATATCCACTTTGATCTTTCCAACCAAAATCGGACTCTCCACTCGCAGCAAAAGCCGATTGGGATCGTCGCTGACCCAAGCCGTCATATTCTCTCCACCTTCAAAAATGGTGCCTTTGACAAGCAACGGTTTTATTTTGATTGCGCGAAATTTTCCGTACTTGGTCTTGATTTTTTCTTTGCCCATGTATTTGATGTAGAGGTGATAGACTTCATCATCCAGATACATATCAAATGGAATCTTATCCCCAACCTTATACTGATCAAAATTGATATTTCGAGAATAATAGACCGAACTGATCACATCCTGGATACATTCGGTTACCGGAAATACACCTTTTGTACTGATCGCTGTTTTGACATCATGATTGAAGGAAACGTTATTATAAATCCGATAACCACCTTCTTCCACATTCCGTATGAATTTAACCGGCAAGAGCGTTGCTGTATCAATATAACTTTCGTACCGGTCCCGTACTTTAAAAAAATTATCAAAGAACGGATAGGATTTTCCAGTACCGATTACATGGTAAACCGGTTTGCCATTAAATCGTTCGATTGCGGTGGTGAAAGTCGCTTCCCCAGCGCCCGCATAGATACCCAGGGCATTGTAAAACACGATCATTTTTACTACTTCACCGTTTTTGAATGCCGTATTTTTTATTCCGCAAATGGGCGGCTGTGGGTTCGGCTTTTGCCATGCTCCGGGCACAAAGCCCGTGAGCAAAAAAAACAAAGGAATCCATTTCATGTCTTTTGCATTTTAGTTAGAAATCGTCCATTCACCAGCAGTCCGACCAATGACGGTACAGCCAGGTTTAAAAGCCAGATCAGCACCATGGCCGCCTGTATGCCCACGATGTTGCTGCTGGTTATTCCGATCAACAAGGTGCCTACAGTTGCCCGAAGCGGCAGATCGACAAGGCCAATGGCTGGTGAAACACTCATCAGCAAAAAGAAAACAGCGATCAAGCATACCATTGAAAGCGGATTGCCATACACCCCACACACATCCAGGCAAATGAGATATTGTAAGATAAAAACGCCATAGCGAATTAGCGACCATCCAAGCACAATTAACAAATTTTTGGAAGAGCAGGACCGAAGAAATAATCCAACAGATTGTCGTTTTTGAAAGAAGGCATAGGACGATATCCGCTTTTCCAACCAGGAAAAATTCCAATAGACCGTAAACGCGATCATAAGTCCAATACCGGCGAGTAACATCACTGTGTAATACCCGTATCCGGAAAACCATTCCGGAAGTCGTTGATATAACTCGGTTCGAAGTACAATCAATCCCAGCAACCCCATCAGAATGGTAATCATCCACTGAGCAATGCTACCGGCGAACGAGGCCGATGCGGCCGCTATCCGATTTTCCGGTTTCATCCACAGGATACGTCCGGCAAATTCACCGGAGCGGTTGGGCAATATCATACTTACTGAACACCCCGACATCACCGAACAAAATAAATACCCAAACGTATGGGATTCCAACGCTTTGGTCAGCCATTTCCACTTATATGTTTCCATTGACCAGTTCAGAAAACCAAGCAATGCAACAACATACAACATCGGATGATACCCTGCTTTTGCAATATGGAGCAGCCCTCGTTCGAGATTCGGTTGCTCCATCAATTGGCTGTATGCGGCATAGATAAATAGTCCGACCAATACCGGAACCAGTACATAGTTGAGTACGATTGTTCTATATTTGACGATCATCACATTGAATTCGTAAAAATACGGGTCCCTTGCAAAAACCATCCAAAATAATTCTTGGCATCGATCCCGGTTCAGTGATCATGGGCTATGGCTTGATCCGCGTAACTGGAAATACGATGACCCTTTTGGAAATGGGTGTATTGAAACTCAGCGGCCATAAAGACATTTACAAACGGCTGGAGCGTATTCATCACCGCATTACCGAAATCGTGGCAGAACACCAACCTGATGCCTTTGCCATCGAAGCCCC
>JBJTXG010000024.1:0-2384 GCA_046082125.1 Ferruginibacter sp.
CAATCAACATGAACACTAAGAAGACTTTACTCGTTATTTTAAATATCATTTTTCTTCTCGGGCTCTCAACATCCGTATTTTGTCAATACAGCACTGACTACGTTACCCGAACATCGGCGTCGTATGCTGGTCATGACCTGACTGTTCTTAAAATGAGCCGTAAAGATGGCCGGGTAAAAGTGAAATATTTTGCGGGCCGAGATAATGCCACCGGTAAAAGCGTATATGACCGATACCAGGAATGGGCTTCCGGCCGAAAAATCATTTGTTTTTCAAGTGGGACATTTATGACTGATTGTGATCCGGCAAAAGCCCTGCCAGTCGGATTATGTATTGATAACGGATTGATCATCAACAATACACTGGAAACAAGCAAATTTGACGCTTTGGCAATCGTTTATGCAACCGGCGGGATGGCCGTTTCAAACCTGAAAGAGCGAAATTTATCCATAACCTATTCTAATGGTTCAAGCAAGGTGGTCAATGTACGCGATCCGTTTGAACGGAATACATTCAATGAATGGGCGCGCCAATTAACGGCCACTGTTTTTCAAACACAACTAATTGCATTTAAAAATCAACTGATGGTTTACCCGGGTCCTTCCAAAATCAGTAACCGGCGATTTTTAGTGGTAGGAAAAGATTATTCGGGAACGCTACATCACTTGTTTGTAAGTACAATACCTTCACTCACCGTGTATGAGTCAGCCAATGTGGCTTACAATTATGTCAAAAACAGCGTATTGTCGGATGTGATTTTTATGATTAATGTTGATCCGGGCTGTCAGGATGTGTACAAGGTATATAGTGAATATGGTGGCTCGGTTAATGAAACGGGATACTATGGATCAAGTCCAACCTCACAGGCAACGAACCTGATTGTATATTATTACGAGTAAACGGTTTTACAGCAGATTTAGTAGTCCTGATTTTTTGAGTATCATAAAGCCAATCCGATCGCGGCAAATGCCTTCTTGTAATCGATAGGTAAACCGGAAGTCATCCTCTTTCATGATGGTTTCAAAATAGCGAAACAACACGGTGGGCTTATTTTCGAATTGCACACCCAATTCATACAAGTGTGTAGATAACACAAACAGGGCATTCGACATACTTAGTAATCCTTGCACAATCGCCGCGCTGCATTTCATGGCATCATCCGTGTTGGTACCTTTGAACAATTCATCGATCAACACCAGCCAATGGCCTTCTTGTTGAATGTGCTCCACCGTCGTTTTGATTCGTTGAACCTCATTGAAAAAAAAGCTTTCGCCCGCCGTGATATTGTCCTGAATATGGATGTTCGAAACTATACCCCGGAAGTAAACCAGCGTCATCTGTTCAGCGGGCACCGGCATACCGCAATGGGCCAGGTAAACAGCTACGCCCATACTCTTTATAAAGGTGCTTTTTCCGGCCATATTGGCACCGGTCAAAAAAAGAAAATGATGTTGCTCATCCATGCGCAGATCGTAAGGCACGGGTTGATTGATCAACGGATGTCGAAGTTGCTTGAAAATCAGCATGGGTTTTTCACTCGTTGTAAATACCGGATAGTTGAACGAAAGTCGGCTGCCGACCCTGGCCATGCTTTGCCATGCATCCAGCAACGCGTGTAACTCCAGTAATCGAAACATTCTGTTTCGAAACGGATAGCGACAGAAATCTGCCAATGCTAATTGCTCTTTTTCTTTCCATTGATTATGGGTATCTGTGGTATGCAACAATGACAAGGCCGGATCCTGCAACAAGTCCTGTATTTCATGGCAGTATGTTTTCAGACGTGTTGTGTCATTGGTATGTATCAGTAAATGGGTTAATGCCTGCATGCCTTGCAGGAAATCAATGAGATGGGTTGCCGAGAAAAGCAGGAGGGAATGATCGCTGCCATGCATCACCCGAAAAAATGTATGGCCGATGGTCTCTTTTTGTTGAAACCGTGATGTAGACGATTCGTACATCGATTCAACCACTTTGATGGTGCCGTTTGTGATGCGGCGATCCCATTGTGGTAAACAAGTTTGTATATGCTGAAGGATTTGCTGCGTTTCTTCAATAGCAGTTTTGTTTGGCAATGGCTTTTGCAACAATGCCCGCAGTTTTTCCCGCCCGTTATGCGTATCCGTTTGGTTGATCAGATCGAAAACGGATGGCTCCGCTCCTGTACTGAACAGGCCAAGATCGGTTAACGTGGTTTGATCGGTTTGCATATCAGCGAATGAAGGTGAGGCGCCGTCCGGGTTGGGTTACAACAAGCTGTCCACGGTCGTAGGCTAGGTGGCCGCTTACCCAGGTTTTTTCAATCCTGGCAGGAAAGGTAAATCCTTCAAACGGACTCCATCCACAGGTATAATGCAGGTTGGAGGAAGTCACCATTGTTGTAG
>JBJTXG010000025.1:0-5297 GCA_046082125.1 Ferruginibacter sp.
TGAACGAATGCAAGCCCCATTTTCATTGCTTTTACGAAGAAAAAGATGCCATCGGAAAACGCTACCGCCGGATGGATGCGATCGGCACGCCATTCTGCGTAACCATTGATCATCAGACAAAAGAAGATAACACAGTGACCATCCGCTACCGCGATACCATGCAGCAGGAACGAATACCGATGCAACAAGTACGGGAAAAAATAATGCAGGCCATTTCCGCCTAATTTACACCCATCCAATCAGTCTATTTTTTTATGTCGCCATTACTGAAAAACAGCCTGGCTTTATTGATCTCCGTTTTCGTAGGAATGATTGTGAATTCGGCGATCATTGAGTGGGGCCCTCTGCTTATTCCATATCCTCCGGGAATCCACATGCAAACACCCGAAGACATCGAAGCCGCGATCCCACATCTTAAACCCATCCACTACCTCATGCCCTGGCTGGCACACGCTCTGGGTACCTTGGCAGGCGCGCTGTTGGTTTCGCTGCTCTCTTCCAATCGCCGGCTAATTCGGTCGCTGATCATCGGAGGTGTTTTTCTCGCCGGAGGTATCTATATGATTACCCTGATTCCATCACCGGCTTGGTTTACCTGGCTCGATCTCACACTAGCCTACTTACCCATCGCATATCTCGGATGGCGTCTGTCGGGTAAGCCCATCAATGAAAAAACAATCCAAAAAAAATAATCGTCGAACGATAAAAAAGAGTAGTTTAGTCACGGAATTCGAGCTGGTTTTCCTCGTTCCAAATTCACTATGACAGTCACTGGGTCAGATCGGTGTCATACATACCTTCCGGATTACATCGTGTATCCGCTTTTGAAATTAGGGCCTGTCGGATATGTGCTCGCCTGTATCGTTTCATTTAGTATGTTTATTTCCTGCAGCGCCGGTAACACAGCCGACATGAATGAGGCATCCACAAAAAAATTGCCACAAACAAAGACCCAAGAAATTCCGGTATTGGCCATCGCTTCACAGGAATGGATGACCGAAGATCTAAAAACAAAAAAATATCTCAACGGCGACCCAATCATCGAGGCTGAGTCGGAGAAAGAATGGAAAAAAGCAAGTAATAAAAAACAAGGCTGCTATTACATTACTAAAGACGGCACATTTCTATACAATGGCTACGCACTGGAAGACAACCGTGGACTCGCCCCCGAACATTTTCGAATTCCAAGCGAACAGGACTTTGAAGAGTTGATGCAGGTAATCGGTACCGGCACAGGCGCCGACGGACAAGCAGCCATCTCGATGGCCACCTATCAATGGGATGTTGACGAGTGGGACGATAAACACAAGCATCAAACAAACCGAACAGCAAAAGGAAATAATAAATCCGGATTCAATGCCAATCCAACCGGATTCGTATTTCCGGACGGATTGGAAGGTTCAGGTACCCAATGTAGTTTCTGGTGGACTACCACCAACGATACCGATGAAAAAAAGAAGCTATTGGCCGTGGATATTGGATACTGCTCACAGGATGTTGGCGGCGGAGTAGGGGCTTATGAAAAAAGCTACGGATTCGCCGTTCGTTGTATCAAAATCAATCATTGACCCATGCAACTGATCACTGTAAACCGCCATCGATAGCGCATGGCCTTTATCCGTAACTATCTCCACGACCTTGTTCAGCCACCATCTGAATCGACACAACCCATGGATAAAAAACTGTGGATTGTTTGCGTTACGGCAGCACTCTCGTTGTCCATTATCCATTACGCCAATCAATATGATTGGTGGTTTGATTTTTTAGCTGTCTTCCTCTCTCCGGCACAATTGAATGCGTTGATGGACGCCTACCTGACGGGGTATTGGTCTAGATTAATTCAGTTGCTTCATTGGTCGTTTGTCAGTATATCGGGATATGTCATCATTCCGTGGTTAGTAATTCGGTTTATTTTGAAAGAGAAGGTGATCCATTTTGGATTGATTACCGGTATACAAAAAGAGGAGGTTCGGGTATATGGACTAACCCTTCTGGTTATGATACCGCTGGTCTTTTTAGTGTCTCATATGTCCTCTTTTCAATCCCGGTATCCATTTTATCAATCGGTTGATGGTATCGCCGATCAGCGTCTCTGGATCTGGGAGTGCGCATACCTGTTGCAGTTTTTTGCGTTGGAATTTTTTTTCAGAGGATTTGTAGTGCACGGTATTAAACACCGTTTTGGAATCCTTTCCGTGTTTGTGATGATGATTCCCTATTGCATGATTCATTTCGGAAAACCATTTCCCGAAACCATCGCCGCGATTCTGGCCGGTATCTTTCTGGGATTGGTTAGTTTACGAACAAACAGTATCTGGCTGGGCGTGCTCTTGCATTGCTCGGTAGCCATCACTATGGATTTACTGGCGCTCTGGCAAAAGGGATTGATCGGGTAACTTATCCGTAGATCTCCAGGTGAATGTCTTTTTTATCATAACCCATGGCCAGAATCCGTTGTTTGGCCTCGTCGATCATGTTTCGCCAGCCACACAAGTAAAAATGGGCCGGTTGCCGTTCGGCACAAAGTTCTTCATACACGGCATGCACATAACCGGTTTTTCCATCCCAGTTATCCCTCGACAAGGTAGGGATGTAGTGAAAGTCGATCAATTCGTTTTCAAGCGTGCGCATTTCATCAGCGTAAAAAAGATGAGATTGATAACGGCTTCCGTAAATCAGGTAAAGCGACTGGTGTGGTCGCTGTTGATGAAGGATATCGCGAAGCATGCTTCGAAAAGGCGCAATGCCAGTTCCGGTGCAAATAAAAAACACCGATCGATCGATCGGTTCTTTCAATAAAAAAACACCCTGGGGTCCACGCAGGGTCAGAGCAGAACCCACCGATACCTGATTAAATAAATACGGGGTTCCCAACCCTTCAGGATTCAACACAATAAGCAGCTCAAACACATTCGTGCCATCAGGTGCCGACGCAATGGAATAACTGCGCCACCGTTTGTTGGGTTTTTCATGGATGGGTAAATCCAGGGTTACAAATTGCCCGGGCTTGAAATCAAATCGATGTTCCCCCTCAACCTGAATCCAAAACCGACGGGTGTCGGCCGTTTCTTCCCGTATATTAATTACGGTGCCTTGTATCCAGGGTAATAATGCCATGGGTTATTTTTGTATAAATGTCGTGAATTCTGTTCATTGTTTACATAACCACTAACCGATCTGCCATCGGCTAATTAGCATCTATTATTCGCAAAGCCCGACGTACCTTTGCACCGGAATGAATCTGGAGGCGCTGAAGGATGTCTATAAAAAAGACCCCCGCTGTTTTCAACTAGCGGACAGGATCACGTTGTCTGCACCCCAACATCTCCTGCTTGCCGGCCTCGAAGGAAGTAGTCCGGAATGCCTGTTTGCTGCGCTTTTTGAACAAGATATCACCTCGCAACTCAATCATTTGATTGTACTTCGGGATGCCGAGGAAGCCGCTTATTTTCATAATACGCTGGAGAATCTGACCAATGCACTCGACCTGTTCTATTTTCCGTCTTCATTTAAAAACCGTAAAAACTACCGCCTGCTCAACAGCAGCCATGTCATGCTCCGAACGGAAACACTCACCCGTATTGCAGCCGGCGGTAATCGAAAAATCATGGTTACCTATCCGGAGGCATTGATGGAAAAAGTAGTGGTGTCGGAAACGCTTTCTCAACATATCATTCGGATCAAACAAGCCGAGACACTGGACACAGATGCGATCATCGCACAATTCATGGATCATGGGTTTACGAAATCGGATTTTGTGTACGAACCCGGCCAGTTTGCGGTGCGTGGCGGCATTCTGGATATATACTCATTCGGTAATGAAAAACCCTATCGAATTGAACTCTTTGGCAATGAAGTGGACAGTATCCGCCTATTTGATCCAGAAACACAACTCAGTGAACGAAAACTACTGCAGGTAAACATCATTCCCAACGTGGAAACCGAATTCACCAATCAGCAAAAAGTCCCGTTGATTGAGTGGCTTCCCGATAATACCGTCGTTTGGCTGCGCGACTGGCAATACTTGCACGATATTCTTGAACAAGAAGCAGAAAACATCGATTTGTTTATCAATCACCTGCATGAGTCGCCCTCTTCCCAACAGGATCAGACCGACGAGGAACGTCCGGCACTGAAAGAACAGGTATCTGCCGCCGATTTTACATCCGTAGCGGTGTTGATAGATCAACTCGCTCAACGACATATCCTGGAGATAGCGCAAAAACCGGCTTTTAAACAAGCACTGATTCCGGTTGAAACCATTCGGTTTAATACCAAACCGCAACCATCTTTCAACCGGCAGTTTGATTTGCTGATCCGGGATTTGCAATCATTTGAGTCAAATCAATACCAGCTCTTTCTCTTTGCCGAAAATCCCCGGCAGCTGGAACGATTACACACGATTTTCACCGACCTGAAAGCGGATATTCAACTGATACCGATTCCACTTTCGATTCATGAAGGGTTTATTGATGAGGATAATAAAGTGGTTTGCTATACCGATCATCAAATTTTTCAGCGTTACCACAAGTATAAAGTCAAACAGGCTTTCAGTAAAAACAAAGCACTCACCCTAAAAACCTTGCGTGAACTGCAACCCGGCGATTATGTCACGCATATCGATCATGGAGTGGGCGTGTACAGTGGCTTGCAAAAAATGGATGTAAACGGACGCACGCAGGAAGCCGTACGTATCCGCTATAAAGATGGCGACCTGCTGTATGTGAATATTTCGTCGTTGCATAAAATCAGTAAATACAGTGGCAAAGAAGGCGCTGTTCCCAAAATGAATAAACTGGGCAGTGATACCTGGAACCGACTCAAAGAAAAAACCAAAAAACAAGTCAAAGATATTGCCACCGACCTGATCCGGCTATATGCCGAACGCAGAAGTCAGAAAGGCTATGCCCATCATCCCGACAATTACATGCAAACGGAATTGGAGGCTTCGTTCATTTATGAAGACACGCCCGATCAGGCCAAAGCATCCGATGCCGTCAAACGTGATATGGAACGGGAGGCGCCCATGGATCGATTGGTTTGCGGGGATGTTGGTTTCGGAAAAACGGAAATCGCCATTCGTGCTGCTTTCAAAACCTGCTGTGATGGGAAACAGGCAGCCATATTGGTTCCAACAACGATTCTGGCCTATCAGCATTACAAAACATTCAGTGATCGGTTACGCGATTTTCCGGTGACCGTGGATTTTATCAATCGCTTCAAATCGACCAAGGAAAAAAAACAAACCCTGCAAAAACTAGCCGATGGTAAAATCGATATCATCATCGGTACGCATG
>JBJTXG010000026.1:0-9657 GCA_046082125.1 Ferruginibacter sp.
CATACTTCAACGAATCGGCTTTGATATCCCGCTCTCCCCAAACCATCAAAATCATGGTATAAATAAAAATAGCCAATAACACATTGACGATAATACCACCCAACATGATAATAATTCGTTGCCAGGCCGGCTTCGATCGGAACTCATGCGGTTGGGGGGGCTGGTTCATTTGTTCATTATCCATACTCTCATCAACCATACCGGAAATCTTTACATAACCGCCGAGAGGCAGCCAACCGACTCCATATTCCGTGTCGCCAATTTTTTTCTTGAATAAAGAAAACCAGGGATCAAAGAACAGATAGAATTTTTCGACACGACATTTGAACATTCGAGCTGTAATGTAATGGCCGAATTCATGCAGAATAACCAAAATGGACAATGACAATAACAGCTGGGCGGCTTTCAAACCAACAACAGACCAGTCAATAGCGAGAAAATGCATCATGTGTTTTTATTATTTTAGGGTAGAGTTAAAGGCTCTTATAATTTGATCAGGGTGGCTGCAAATGCACGGGCTTCCCCATCGCTTTCAAAATATTCGTCCAGTGTGGGCGAAGCGATGAATGAAACCGCATCCATTGTTTTTTCCACAACCGCGGTGATGTCAAGAAATCCAATCCGGTTTTTCAAAAAGGCCCAAACGGCAATTTCATTGGCTGCATTCAGCACGCAAGGTCGGTTCCCCCCCCTTTCCATGGCGTCAATCGCCAGGCCGAGATTTCGGAATGTTTTGTAATCGGGCTCTTCAAATTGCAAGTTGGGATACTTTTTAAAATTAAATCGGGGGTAATTATTTTTCAACCTGACCGGAAAACCCAACGCATACTGGATGGGAAGTTTCATGTCCGGGAAACCCATTTGAGCTTTGATACTTCCATCCTCAAATTCCACCATGCTATGAATGACACTTTGCGGATGAATAACGACTTCAATTTGCTCAGGTCGCAAATTAAATAACCACTTTGCCTCAATAATTTCAAGACCTTTATTCATCAGGGTGGCCGAGTCTATACTGATTTTTGCACCCATGCTCCAGTTGGGATGCTGCAAGGCGTGATCTCGTTTGACATTTACCAGGAAGTTGGGCTTTTTTCCCAAAAAAGGGCCTCCGCTGGCCGTGAGAATGATGCGTTCAATGGGATTACGAACCTCACCTACCAAACATTGAAAAATGGCTGAATGCTCACTGTCAACCGGTATGATCGGTGAGCGGTTCTCCAATGATTTTCGCATCACAATATCACCCGCAACCACCAAGGTTTCTTTGTTGGCTAGGGCAATCACTTTCCCTTTTTCCACGGCTTTCAAGGTTGGTTTCAAACCGGCAAATCCAACAATAGCGGCCAGCATAATGTCGTAGGAATCAAAATCAGCGACCTCTTCCAGCGCTTGCTCTCCGGCAAATACTTTAATGGGATAGGCGGCGAGTGCTTCGCGGACTTTCGCCAGTTTTTTTTCATCGACGATCACCACCGCGTTGGGCTTAAATTCAATGGCCTGCTGAATGAGCAGTTCATCATTGGTATAGGCTGTGAGAATCTCCACCTCGAATAATGTCGGATTTGCCCGGATAACCTCCAGCGCCTGTGTACCGATGGATCCGGTACATCCAAAAAGGGCAATGCGTTTCACGCCTTTTTCCGAAGACATTGACAATAGCATTTAGTATGGCTGCAATTTAAGGGAATCTGCCGTTTTTGAGGCCGTAAATACGTTAAAGCAGGATGGTATGGTCTCTAAGCCAGGTATGGTGTTAGGCCTTCGGCCATTTTTCGGTCGTTTGCCAGACGCGGCACTTTATTTTGTCCTCCTAATTTTCCGGCCGATCGCATAAAATCCACAAAACCTCTTGTACGCACCAGGGTAATACGCAGGGTCTGCAAAATTTGACCTGCAATCAAGTCGTCGTAATAGCTGTTTTTAGTCCGAAGCGCATTATCCAATGCTGCCGCAAACGCTTGCAAATCAGCAGGCTGTTCTTCAAATTCAATAAACCACTCGTGGTAGCTCTTGCCGGCATCGGATGACACATAAGGCGCTACCGTAAATTCAATGGGACGCACTCCGGTAATCCGGCAGGCTGCGAGCATAGCTGATTCTACCTCCTCACCAATGACGTGTTCGCCAAATGCTGAGATGAAATGTTTGATCCGGCCAGTAACCACCAGACGATATGGTTCTGTAGACAGAAAACGCACCGTATCCCCAATATTATACCCCCAAAGACCGGCATTGCTGTTGATGATTAATGCGTATTGCACACCGGTTTTCACATCTCGTAACGAAAGCCGCTTCGGATTCTCTTTATGACACTCATCCAATGGAATGAATTCATAAAATATTCCGCTGTTTGTGTTGAGGAGTAACCCCGGTTCCTGTTGCGAATCCTGAAATGCAAAAAAACCTTCGCTCGCCGGAAACAGCTCAATGATATCAACCGGCCTGCCTATACTGTTCATCAACTTGGCTCGATAGGGTTCAAAGTTCACACCACCCTGCACCATCACACTAAATTCAGGAAACAGATCACCAACCGATTGCCCGGATCGTTCACACAACCGATCGAAATACATTTGCATCCAGGGAGGTATGCCGCTGATCAGCGTCATGCGCTGAAGAATGGTTTCCTCCACAATCTGATCGAGCTTGGTCTCCCAGTCTTCCATGCAATTCGTTTCATAGCTTGGCAGTTGATTAGAGCGCAAATATTTCGGCACGTGGTGGTTAACGATGCCACTTAACCGTCCGGTTGGAATATCCCCCACCCGCTCCAGCTCCGGTGAGCCGCTTAAAAAAATCATCTTTCCATCCGCAAATGCCGAGTTGCCTGTTTCGGCCATGTAACATAGCAACGCGTTTCGGGCCGTATTGATATGATTGGGTATGGAGTCTTTGGTAATGGGAATATATTTGGTTCCACTCGTGGTTCCGCTGGTTTTTGCAAAATAGAGCGGACGTCCTTTCCACAACACATTGTGTTTTCCCTCTTTAATTTTTTGGATGTACGGTGACATCATTTCATAATCACGGATGGGAACATGCAACGAAAAATCGTGGTAAGACTTTATTTCAGCAAACCCGTGGTCTTTCCCAAATTCGGTAGCAGCTGCTTTTTTGAGAAGCATCTCCAGGATAGTTTGCTGGTCTTTAACGGCATGCACCATCCCCTTTTGAATCTGACGATGGATATAACCGGCAAATGGTTTGGCTAAGTAGGATTTGATCCGCATGGTGAACCGAAAATCAATGAGGCATTGGATTCCTATCCAACGGACATGCAATTTAACCAATTATGCCGATTAAATGAATGCGCTGAGCCACCTACAAAATCCAACTATTTATACGATTACCATTGTTTTGTTGAATTAATAAAAGGTACGAGCTTATTAGAAATCGTACATTTCATCAACTCCGTCTTATCTTTGTTGCCTTATCCAATTGATCTACGCGGCTTTTTTTGTATATGAGAAGTTCTATTTTTTCATTCGATTATGAGCTTTTTTTAGGCTCAGATAGTGGTCAAGTAGACAAGTGTCTCATTCATCCCACCCAAAAAATACTCAAAATTCTTAACAGGCATGCCGTTCGTGGCGTGTTTTTTATAGATACAATTTACCTGATTAGGCTTCAACAATTAGCAGATAAAAATGAAAGAGCCCGTGCTGATTTTGAGATGATTGGTAGTCAGCTCGTCGAAATCAGAAAACATAATCATTACTTGTTTATTCATCTTCATCCACATTGGCTGGATGCGGTCTATAATGAAGATTGCAATACATGGGATTTGTCTGACAACCACCGGTATCGGTTAACGGCGCTTACCCACGAGGAGCAACGCCACTATTTCAATACATCCCTGCTATTATTGAGTTCGATTCTTTCTAAGAATGCAGAAGAAATCGGTAATGGATATCGAGCCGGTGGCTGGTCAATCACTCCTTTCACCACATTCCGGCCTCATTTCATCGAACATGGCATTAAGTATGATTTCACGGTTATTCCTGGTAAAATCCTGCATAGTAATTTACAGCATTATGATTTTACACATGCGCCGAATAAACGTTATTACCGGTTTAATGATGTAATTGACCAAGAAGACGCCAATGGCCCGTTTACCGAATTTCCGGTTAGTGTTTACACTATGTCTCGCTTTTTTTCAGTACTGAGTGATTATTACGAAAAATTATTCCATTTTTTAACTACCCGATTTTTCAAACAAAAGTCAAAAGGGAAAACCGCTTCCGCTTCCAATACCATCGTCTCTGAATTTACGAGTGCAGATGGCAAGCCTCTATTTGTTTCTCAATTCGAAGACTTAAATATCTTCTTGTTTATATCAATGTTACTAAGCTTTCGAAAAAGAAACCACCTGCACAGTATTTCTCATCCAAAGTTGTTTACTTTCTGGGATTTTATTTACTTGAAACTATTCCTATTGACGTTCAATCATAAAGTAACTACCGACTTTTTAATGATTGAAAAAATGAACTAAATTCATTCCACTAGTTGACTAATTAAAAAAAGCTGTTTCTACGTTTAGAAACAGCTTTTAAATTAAGAGGAGAACATGATTTTTACATCGGTGTAACCGTGTACGTTTTTGTGATGAAATTCACCCGTACTTTGTAGTTACCGGCAGTGGCTGGTGTAGGAATGGCAGCAGGATCGCCCTGTGGACCATAATTGGCTCCTAATGCACCGCCATTGGCATTGTCGCCACCAAATTGCGGTTGCCAAGCTCCATTGGTATTCAAGAATTTGTATAGTTTACCGGGAACGAAATTCATAACGATTTCGAATACACCATTCGACACCATGTTAAACCGCTGACTTGGAGGAGGACTGTTGGTCCAACCGGAAGGTGTTCCATCTCCGGTGATATACAGTTCTTGCCCCAGTGCATAGTCTTCCTTCGTTAGCTTATAACGTCCAACTTGGAAATCGAATACCATTTTGTACCAATTAGCTCCTTGCGACACATTACCTGGAATATCCTGCGGGAAATTGTATCCAAAAGGTCCATCGTTGGCTGCACCCGGAATGCTGTTGTCTTGTACACTGTACTTGTTACCCCAGTTACCGGCCTCAGGCAATAACAGATAAGCGCTTCCGCCGTTCAGATAATAGATGCCAGCCCAGGTGGTTTCATCCAAACGAGTCAGTTCGCGTACAGCGGGCATTGGATTGGAATTGTTCCATCCGAAATCGGTTGCACCACCAACGATGAATAATTTGCCGGCAAAAGGCAATGTTACAGCAGGAGGCACTTTGTAGGGCTTCGCTGTCATGGAGATGACGTTTGAAATCAATGGCTCGTTATTGTTGCCGTATGAAGAAATCAACCGGGCTTCAATAGTATAGGTTACGTTGAATGAAAAACCGAATCCAAGCAGGATCTCATTAATTTGTTTAGCTGTGAACGACACATTCCGTGATCCGATCAGGGTCTTGGTGGCCGCTTTGGAAAAGTTACGTCCGGCCGAGTCGATTTGTAGTACATATTTGTAACTGCCCGAATCAGCCGCATGGCCTGGATTCGTCCAGGCAAACGATACCAGTGTGTTGGATGAATCGGCCGGATTAGCCGCCAACGTGGTTGTCGTAGCCGATAATGTAGGAGCGGTTCCGGCATTGTAGTACGGGAGATCATCCACTTTGCTACATGCGGCAAAAATCAGCGCTGCTGAAACAACCGCCAGAAAGTTTTTGAAAATTGTTTTCATAAAAAATGAGGTTTTTGGTTGGTTACAGTTTTACGAGTGAAATTTTTCCGCGCTGAAAATCGACGGTTATTTTGTAGTTAGCGCTTTCCGATGGAGCCAGCAAGTCGCCACCAAAGGCTTTGATATCATCACCCATGGTATTATTTTGGTTGTTTGGTCCATTGTATCCGTATTTCTCCGGATCGGGCGGGAAAGCAGACCATGTGCCATAGCGTGGCAATAACAGATAGGAACCACCAGCATTGAGGTAAATGGATGGTAATTCATATAAGGTCGGAGACAACCGATTGAACTGTTGTGTGGTATTCTCAGGCTCTCCGCAACCACATTGCCAGTTGGCTGGTGTGGCCGAACCCGTAATAAACAACTTGTTGGTAGAAGGCGGTGTGACCTTTGGTGGAATACTGTAAGGCTTGGCACTGAGTGTGAGTGTGTTGGAGTACAACACACCGTTGTTGTTGAACAGACTGGCCCGTATACGAATTTCCAACTGATGTACAAACGATGTGTCCAACTGAAGCTGATTTAGCATGATATCATTCAGTTGCGCCTGGGTGAGACGAAGGGAAAGATCTTTGCTGATGGAAATCGCTTTTTTATTGGGGTTGGTGAAGTTGGCACCAACCGTGTCTATTTCAACCAGGTACGTTACGTCCTGCGAACTAACACCCGTAGTGAATTTGTAATTGGGGTTTGTCCAGGAGAAGGTAACCGCTTCCTGACTGGCGGTGATAAAGCCCATTGGAATCAAGCCTTGTTTGTTGGCCGTTAACGCCGGTGACGTACCACCTTCAAAGGTGATTCTGTTTTCATCTTTGTTGCAGGAAGTCAGCGCGAACGCGGCCACTGCGAAAAGAAACAGGTTATGCAAAATCCTTTTCATGGTATGAGTGATTTAGTGAGTGGTTTAAATTAATAGCCTGAATTTTGGGTAAGGTTGGTGTTGGAGTTGATGTCTGCAACCGGAATTGGAAACAGGTTTCTGAACGAAGGAACAGCCGTTCCGGTGCTCACACCTCCTTTCCAAGGCCAGAGATAATCAGCCGTTGTAAACTGTCCGAAACGAACCAGGTCAGTCCGACGGAAGCCTTCCCAATACAACTCACGGCTACGCTCATCAATCATGAAGTCGAGGTTCATCTGTGTGGCATCAATATTTCCGGCAGGACTGCCACCATACGCACGGGTACGAAGCAGGTTGATATAATTCAATGCCGTTCCGGCATTTCCGGCAGCTGGCTCACGAAGCACAGCCTCTGCATAGTTAAGGTACATTTCAGCAACACGGAACAGTGGGAAATCTACGTCAGCAAAGTCCGGGCTTTGACCGGGTGCACCCAGTTTTGTTACATTTCTGTATTTGGTTACGGCATAGCCATCTGTGAAAGCCGGTGCAGGTTCTCCGGTTAACTCGATATTTTGTCCGTTCACCCAAAACTGCGCGCGCTGATCGGCATTACCAACCGGATCGGGGAACTGATTCGGCAGGTTTTTAGTCGTGCGTAATCCAGCCCATCCCCCACCGATACCAAAGGCATTGGCCGGCATATTTCCTCCAACAGCGGCATGTGTGAAGAACGTCGTTCCGCCATACCCTTTCGTGCGAATACCATCATAGTTGATAGTCATGATAAACTCATTCGTGTTGGTGTGGTTATCGGCAAGCATCAGTTGACGATAATCCGGAATAAGCGTATAGCCCCCCTCGTTGATTACTTTCTGTGCATATTGAGCCGATTGTGTGTAGCGTTTGGTTCCGGTGTATACTTCTGAGTTCAAATATACACGGGAGAGTAGCGCACGGGCAGCACTTTTGTTGGCACGACCATACTCGTTCTGCATCGGCAGTTTGGTTTCGAGATCGAGCAGTTCAGATTCAATGTAGTTAAACAGGTTGGCACGGCTGATTTGCGTAGGCAATGACGAGCCGGGCACGTTGGCCTCTGTGATGAATGGTGGATTTCCAAACAGGTCAATCAAAACAGCATACTGGAAGGCACGCAGGAAGCGGGCTTCTTGTACGTAATTTTTGATCGCTGTTTGATCAGCCAGGCTGATATTCCGTTTGTTAAGGTTCGCATCGGAAGCCTGACGAATGAACTCGTTGGCCAGGTTGATTTGATAGAATGAGCGGTAATAGAGTCCTTTCAGGATCACGTTGTCGGTTGTCCAGTTCATGCTGTGGAAGAAATGGATTCCGGGATCATTCCATCCGGCTTGTACAACGGCCTCATCGGTGCTGATTTCTTGTACCCACCAGTACAGGCGAAGGAAATCAGAGGTACCTTCATCGATACCCTGCACATCGCCATTTCCGGCAGGTCCCGCATTGCCGGTGAGAGCATACGCTCCGTACACCTTGGCGATTGCCTGTTGATATCCGGAGAAGTTGCTGAACACCGTTTCGGAGGTGATATCATTGGTTGGAAGCCTATCCAGGTCTTTTGTACAGGACTGAATGCCGGCACCCAAGAGAAGCACGAAGGCTGACTGAATGATGAGCTTTTTCATTGTATTCGGTTTAATGTTTTTTTTAGTTTGGATTAAAAATCAAGGTTTGCTCCAATGGTGAATGTTCTCGGACGTGGGTAGAAGTTATTGTCTACACCACCGAAGATTTCCGGATCAATGCCTTTGTATTTAGAAATAACAAACACGTTTTGAATATTGGCATTCAAGCGGAGGTTAGCCGGACAGTTGCGGAAAACCTTGCCCATGTCATACCCTACATTCAGATTGTCCATACGAAGGAATGATGCATTTTGAATGTAGTAGTCAGACAAAATATAACCATTTGCTGTTCCGCTGAATCCGGTATTTAACAAATCTCCGTAAGCATTGTTCAGGTATCCGTTTCCAAAAATGGCATTGCGGGTACCGATGGTGGAGTTTACGTTATTGTACACATAGTTGTCGAGGTTGGCACGAAGGACCATGCCGGCGTTAAACTTCTTGTATGTCACATTTGCTGTAAATCCGAAGAATGCACGAGGATCTGGATTTTTATACTGATACAGATCATCAGTATTGATTAACCCATCGCGGTTTCTGTCTTCATACAATCCATCGATTGGTTTTCCGTCAGCACCATACACTTGTTGATATACATAGAAAGAACTGCGTGGCAGACCTACCGTATGGATGAACAAGGTTGTACCTGTACCACCAGCAATACCACCGAACTGATTTCCTCTGAAGTTAGGATCGTCAGATATAGTCAGTTTAGTGATTTCATTTTTTTGCACGGTTGCGTTGAAGCCAACATTTACGCTCCAGTCTCCTTTTTTGTACACATCGGCATTCAGGATCAACTCCACCCCTTTGTTGACCATGGTGCCCACGTTGGCAACCGTTTTGTTGGAGAAGTTAGTACCGGCCGGCTGATCGATTTCATTCAACAATTTGGATGTTTCATTCTGATACACCTCAAGACTACCATTGATACGGTTTTTGAACAAAGAGAAATCAAGACCGATATTGGTTGTAGCCGTTTGCTCCCACTGACGGTTGGCGTAGTACCCATTTGGACGATACATGTTGTAGAATGTATTACCCAATTGGTACGAGGCGCTGTTTTCACTCAGTGTGTAGTACGAAATGGCATCATACAAGCCAATACCGTCTTGTTGTCCAGTGATACCATAGCTGGCGCGCAGTTTCAAATCAGAGATCATCGATACGTCTTTTAGGAAACTCTCTTCTTTCATTTTCCAAGCAAGGGCTACCGAAGGGAATAAACCCCAGCGGTTGTCTTCGCTAAAACGAGAAGATCCATCCTGACGAACGGTCGCTGTCAACAGATAACGATTGTTGTACGAATAGTTCAAACGACCATAAAATGAAATCAGCGTGTATTGCGGACGGTCGATCGGGAATTTTGGTTCGGTACCTGGCACCACACGACCATTGGACGTTGTTGAAACAATATTGT
>JBJTXG010000027.1:0-8906 GCA_046082125.1 Ferruginibacter sp.
CCTTGCTTATACCTCCCGAGAAGCGACCGAATTTACCTGCTCAGCTCACCTATTTCAACGGATATCACAGCGTAAAAATTTACAACGATTCCGTGCAAGCCATTTGCGACAGTCTTTTTTACAATGACCTGGATTCTACCTTTGGCTTGTTTGGAAATCCGTTCGCTTGGAACCAGCAAACCCAATTATCCGGTGATACCATCTATATCAAAACCCAGGATAATAATCCACGGGATGTACGAGTCATTGACCGTGCCATGCTGATCAATAGAACCAACGAAAACCTGTATCATCAGATGACTGGCCGTTCAATGACCGGCACCTTCATCAATGGAGAAATCGATCGTGTATACACCAAAGGCTCCCCGGCCGAATCTATTTTCTATCCGCAGGACGATGACAGTCTGTACATGGGTATGTCACGCGGCAAAGGAGAAGCGATTGATATCCTATTCAAAAACAAAACCGTGCATAAGGTAAGTTACCTGATGCAGGTAAGCGGTTCCCTATTTCCGCTGAATCAGATACCGCCCGGAGAAGACCGCCTGCGAAACTTCCTCTGGAATGAATCCAAGAGACCCCGTAACAAATCGGATATTTTTAAGTAACTTTATATAGTTCCATTCCTTTGTAAAACAAACGATCTCGTATGTTTATTCGTTTGCTGTTTATCCTGATATGTTGTGTACCGGTGTCAGCGTGGTCTCAAAATCATTTCACTGGCACTTGGGAAATGGATCTCCCCGAACAAAACGTACACCTGACACTGGAGATTGCAGAGCCGGAACGTCAGCTTCTATATCCAGCGAGGCTTTCGATTCAATGCGACAGTTTCCAGGCAAGCTATCATCTGTATTTTGCCAAACATCACTCCCGTCAAATCGTTTTTTCACGGAACAAATACCCTGAATTTGAAAAACCGTTCGGCCTGGGTAATTTGACAGCTCTGCTCAACGGATCGCTGTTATTCAGCAAAGATCTGAGAGGTCAACCCCAACTGACTTCCGCCCGCACACCGGTGAACCGGCTGGGTTTCAAAGCCACCGAACTAACCGATTTTTCATCCATTCACCGGCCTTTGGCTCAAAAGATCAAAACACTGCTGGCCAGTGAGGAATGGGTGCTGAGCAAAAAAGACAAAAATCCATGGATACCGGCCAGTGCAGCTGCAATCATGCCTGTTAAAGGAGGGCCTTATTACGGCATCAGTGACACCCTGTTTGTCTCTGCCAAAAGCGGCACCGTACGTTTCAATAATAACCGAGATAATGATATCATCTCGCTGCAGGTCAATGGCGGATCGGTTGTCGATCAAGTCGATTCCAAAAAAGAGCGAGACGATGAAGAAGTCGTTCTTGACACGGGCCTGAACCTGATTTGTTTGTATGCTGATGATTTTGGGCGGTCTCATCCATCGGGCGCCTCGGTCTTGTTTGATGTTAACAACACCATCACTCCGATGGATTTCAATGCTTCACAAAACCTCGCGGCCAACTTTATTGCGCTGCGTATTTTCAGACGTCATGCAGAGGAGGATGAAACCCGTTTCTCGAGCTTCGACCCAAACGATCCCCGTTATAAACACGCATTCAATAAGCGACCTCCTTCTTTGGGAAAAGCTGATTCTTTATTTAATCGGGGGGCTAAACCCATTGGCAACCTACTGTCTCGCTCTGCTGAACTTACGTTTGCCATCTGGGATGACGCGGTAGAAGATGGCGATACTATTTCAATTTGCATCAATGACCGGTGGATTGTCAAAGGCTTCCCGGTGCTGAAAAGACCCCAATTCATTAAGGTTAAACTAGATCCAGGTCCAAATCTCATCACATTCATCGCAGAAAATCTGGGATCAATCATTCCGAATACAACGGTGCTTGAAATCATCGACGGAAATAAACGTAAATCGTTTCATGTCGAAACTGATATGGATAACAATAACCAAATCAAGGTTCTATACGACCTCCGCTAAGTCTTTTTGGGGTATTTGCTTCAATTCAAAGCCGATTTTTGCCCTTTTTACACTATTTTTGCCGACTTAAAACTGATAATCAACACTGTTTATGGAGAACTTGATTTATGCCGTCCCGGCTATGGGATTGATTGGTTTACTCTACACCTTGTTGAAATACAACTGGGTAAACAAACAAGATGCGGGTACCGACCGCATGAAAGAAATCAGTAACTACATTGCTGAGGGCGCTATGGCCTTTTTAAAGGCCGAATGGAAAGTGCTCTCCTATTTTGTTGTCATTGTGTCGATTTTACTCGCGATCCTGGCAATGGGTAATGAGGAATCACATTGGACAATCAGTATTTCATTTGTCGTTGGAGCCGTCATGAGTGCCCTGGCCGGGTACATCGGCATGAAAGCTGCTACACAAGCCAACGTGCGTACAGCCCAAGCTGCCCGAACCAGCTTAAGTAAAGCGCTGAATGTTTCCTTCACTGGCGGTGCGGTGATGGGTTTAGGTGTGGCCGGATTAGCCGTTCTCGGACTGGGTAGTGTTTTCATTATCTTATTATACGTTTTTGTAGATTCTTTAAACGCAAAGGGGTTTGATGCCGCAGAAATGAAATTGGCAATCGAAGTACTGACTGGTTTTTCGCTTGGTGCGGAGTCGATTGCTTTGTTTGCTCGCGTAGGCGGCGGTATTTATACCAAGGCTGCTGATGTTGGTGCCGATCTGGTGGGAAAAGTAGAAGCCGGTATCCCGGAAGATGATCCAAGAAACCCTGCCACAATCGCCGATAACGTGGGCGATAACGTGGGAGACGTAGCCGGTATGGGCGCTGATCTTTTCGGATCCTATGTTGCTACCGTACTGGCGACGATGGTCTTAGGTTCTGAAATTGCTGTATCCGACAATTTTCAGGGCATGTCCCCCATCCTGTTACCCATGTTGATCGCGGGTGTCGGGATTCTGTTTTCAATCATTGGAACTCTGATGGTTCGTATCAGTGATAAAGCCGGCATCAATACGGCTACTGTACAAAATGCCCTGAACATGGGCAACTGGGGATCGTTAATTCTTACCGCTATTGCTGCGGCCGGTTTGGTTTACTGGTTGATGCCTGAAACGATGACACTCCGTGGTAATAAATTTACCAAATGGGGCGTCATGGGTGCCATTGGTGTTGGTTTGACCGTTGGGGCCTTGATGAGCATCATCACTGAATTCTATACGGCAATGGGTAAACGCCCGGTTCTGTCAATCATCCGTCAATCATCTACCGGTCACGCAACCAATGTGATTGGCGGCCTGGCCATTGGCATGGAATCTACGTTCTTACCTATCCTTGTCCTGGCCGGTGGTATCTGGGGCTCTTACGAATGTGCCGGATTGTACGGCGTCTCTATCGCAGCGGCAGGTATGATGGCCACAACCGCGATGCAACTGGCCATTGACGCTTTTGGACCAATTGCTGATAATGCCGGCGGTATCGCTGAAATGAGCGAGTTGCCACCGGATGTCCGCGAAAAAACAGACGTACTGGATGCCGTTGGTAATACAACAGCCGCCACCGGAAAAGGATTTGCCATCGCTTCAGCCGCATTGACCGCCCTAGCACTTTTTGCCGCATTTGTTGGTGTTGCCGGTATCACCGGTATCGATATTTATAAAGCGAATGTACTCGCCTGCTTGTTCGTAGGTGGTATGATTCCGTTGCTCTTCTCTTCCTTGGCCATCCGTGCTGTTGGTGAAGCAGCCATGAGCATGGTTGAAGAAGTTCGCCGTCAGTTCCGTGAGATTCCTGGCATCATGGAAGGTAAAGGCAAACCGGAATATGATAAGTGTGTAGCTATTTCCACACAAGCTTCTATTAAAAAAATGATGTTGCCCGGAGCCATTGCCATCGTATCTCCGCTAATCATTGGCTTTATGCCCGGATTAGGGGCTGAAGCATTAGGTGGTTTTCTAGCAGGCGCAACAGTCAGTGGTGTATTGATGGGTATGTTCCAGAACAATGCCGGAGGAGCTTGGGATAATGCTAAAAAGTCATTTGAAAAAGGCGTTGAAATCAACGGCGAAACATTCTACAAGAAATCAGAGCCACACAAAGCATCCGTAACCGGTGATACGGTCGGCGATCCCTTCAAAGACACCTCGGGCCCTTCGATGAATATCCTGATCAAACTAATGAGTATCGTGTCACTCGTAATCGCTCCTTCGATCAAAGCCGACAAGCACCCAGCTGAACCAGTAGCTCAACAAAAGGTGATCGAAGTGAAGGCAGATCACACCAGTCAGTTACCTGCTAACACCGCTACATTCAAACCATAATCAGGTAGATAATTACAACTTATAAGACCGGTTTCGTCCGGTCTTTCTTTTACCAAATATTGCGCGGACACCCATCGCCATATCGATTTCCCAGAATCAAACCAATCATGATCTCGTGGGTATTGCCTGTGTAATTTCGAAGCCGACTGGTTGTGGCAACTTCGTATGAGTAACTGAAAGTAAACGCGTTGGATACATTGAACCCCGCCAATGCCGAATAACCCGATATCAGGTCCGAAAACCGATAGCCGGCTCCCGTCCAAAATACATCACGGTATTGCAATTTGACATTGGAATGAAGTCCTGATAATTGGGGCTGCCAGTATTGATACATGAAAGAAGGGATCAGATTAAAATCATCATACAGGTTGATCCGATATCCGGCGGTGAAAAAATAATTGGGTGTAAAGGTGGCTCCGTACCGGTCGTTCAACACAAAGCGGTTTTTACCGGGAATCACATTTAATACCGAGGCACCTACAAAATACCGATTGGAATACAACCAAAGACCAGCACCCAGTTCGGGCTTGATCTTACGAATTTCATTATTAGCGTATCCAATGGCCGGATCATTAGGATCCATGGTGCCAAAAAATATTTTTTCACGATCAAGACTCACCCCGGAAAGCCCGGCTGAAAAACCAAGGGAGAGCGTTGTTTTCAGACCAACCGGTTGGTGATAGGCATAATTGCCATACAACGACCAGCGATTGATGTAGCCGGCTTTATCATTCATCAAAACCAGTCCGGCACCATGATGGGCGGGCGGCGCTTCATATAAGCCCCAGTATTCCTGACCACGTGGATTGAGCCCTTTCTTTTCAAAAGAAGTTGCCGTAGTGCCATTATCTTGCTTACCGATAGGCATATGGAGGGTCACGTACCCAGTTTTCGGAGCACCATTGATGCCGGTCCATTGATTTCGGTAACTGCACCGAATGTCTGTATAGTTTTCGATCCCCGCTATGGCAGGGTTTAAGATAAAGTTATTCAGAATATACTGCGTATACGAGGGTTTCGCTTGCGCATAACCGGCCATCATAACCCCACAGCAGACAGCCATCGTCAACATAACGCGCCTGAATCCACATTGAAACGGTACGGGCATTTATCGAATTATGGTAATGTAACCGGTGACAGGCTCTCTCCCGCTTTCCGGTTCGATGATATAATAGTACGTATCCATGGGCAGGATTTTTCCGGATAAGGTTCCATCCCATGGTCTGTATGTGCCCTTGCACTCATAAACCAATTGTCCGGTACGGGTAAATACCTGTACCCGGGCAAAGGGATAAATCCGTAAATACTCAATTTCCCACGTATCATTGATGCCATCATTATTGGGAGAGAACGTATTGGGTATGATGGGTGTTTTCAACACGATGATTTTTACTTGATCGGTCGTTGGACAACCGCCAATACCTGTTACCGTGAGGGTGTAGGTGATGTCATCGGTTGGTGTACAAATCGGTTTGAGCCTGGTGGGATTGTTCAAGTAGGTAGCCGGTGACCAGCTGTAGGTCATGGCTGTACCCTGAGCCACCGCATCGATGGTCTGACTGGCTCCTTCCAGGATATACAAATCCGGACCGGCACTAACTATTGGATACGCATACACGTTGAATGGTTTGACCATCGTATCACTCACACATCCAAATGAATTGGTCATGTATAGTGAAACCTGGTATAATCCGGTATTAGCATATTCATGAAGCGGGTTTTGCTGCATCGATCCATTTCCGTCGCCAAACTGCCAGACCCAGGTATTGAGTGCTCCATCTTTAGGATCACTGGCATCCAGTAATTGAACATTATCACCAATACAAACACTGGGCTTACTAAAACTGAAATCAGCCGCTGGCCGCGGATGTATAGTGTTAACCGGAAGGATGGTATCTTCCACACATCCAGCTGCACTGGTTACACGGAGATACACATTAAACGGTCCGAGTCGGGTATACGTGTGCGAGGGATTGATGGCCGTTGAGGTATTCTGAGCACCGGAGGGCGGATCGCCGAAGTTCCAGGCATAGCGCAGCGAACTTTGCGTACCATCGGCGATGGTTGACAAATTCTGAAATTGGATAGTAGCGAAAGGCAAACAGGCTGTATCGGTAAACCGGAAATTAGGAACCGGTTGTGGATGAATGAGTACATCCTTGATTCGGATGGAACTGTTACACCCGCCGTTAGTCGTTACCAGTAATTGAACCGGATACGTACCCGCTGTAGCAAACACATGTGTGAATGGCAGATTATCGGTACGAATAACGGGAGGCGCTCCATCACCAAAATTCCATGTCCAACTGGCAATCGTTCCTACCGGTGCACTGGATGAATCGCGGAACGTAACTGTTTTTGTTTCACATCGCGGCGAACTGAAACCGAAATTGGCAACAGGCGGTTGCAGGATTTGAATGATATTGGAAGCCGTATCTACACAACCGGCTGCAGATGTATACGTGTATAGCAACGTATACGTACCAGGGCCCACCACGGCCGGATCAAATAGACCCGTGGCACTTACGCCCGGACCGGAATAAGTGTACAAACCCGGCACACCTCCTAGCTCAGAACCTTGTGTAATTTGAAACGGTGTGATGTATAGACAGGTATCACGAATAGACGTGAACTGCACCCGCGGAGAAGCATTTACCGTTACCGGACGTGTAAAATCATCCGTACAGGTTGCTCCTGTATAAACCTTAAATCGTACAATAAATGTTTGAGTCAACGGTGTCTGAAAATCAGGATAGAGATGAGCGTAGATTTTACCCGGAAACGGGTTATCATCCAGTTCAAACACAGCCGGCGCACCGGCATTGTCCCAATAAATTTCTATTTTGGTAATATCGCCCACATTCACCGATGAGGTGTTGGATACTCGAACCGAATCATTGGCACATAAGGCATTGGTGTTAACCAGATTGAAACCGGCCGTCGGACTATCGCCGTTAACCGTAAACGTTTGAATGGCCGTATCCCGACATCCTTGGTTTGATACCACCATTAACGTAACGGTTTTAGGACCGAGTGACGAATAACTGTGTTGAGGATTTTGAAGCACAGACGTGTTTTGCGCACCACTGCCCGGGTTCCCGAAATTCCACTGCCATTGAACAATAGTACCTGAAGCAATCGTAGTGGTATCTATGAATTGCGCATAGCTGTCGGACAAACAAACTTCCGGATTGATAAAGCCTGCCACCGGATTGGGATGTATAATGACATTGTTAGCCGTCACTGGACTAACACATCCTTTGTCGGTTGTTACGATTAACGTTACCGGATACGATCCTGCGCCATTGTAATTATGCGTGAATGATGTTCCGTTATTTATGTTCAAAATGGTACCATCACCCAAATTCCAGTTCCATTGAGTGATGACCCCGCTATTGGGTACCGAGGTACTGGTAAAGGTGATGTTTCGAATGGAGCAATAGGGTCCGGTTGTGTTGAACGCCGCTGTTGGCAGTGCATTGATCACAACCGTTTCGGTAGCTGTATCACTGAAACAACCTACGCCTGTTTCTACCCAATGGGTAATGGTTTTAATCCCGGAGGTTGCATATACATGGATGGGGTTTTGACCCGTAGCAACCGGAGAGCCATCGCCAAAATCCCAGAACCATTGCGCGATGGCTTGTCCGCTTCCGCTGGATGTACTGGAGAACCGAGTGGTATCATTCAAACAATTTTCGGGTGCCACGTTGAACGAAGCGAGCGGTTGTGCGTATACGTTACTAAGGACCTTGCTGGTATCATGTACACACCCCTGATTGGATGTTATGGTCAGGGTTATGGTAAATGGTCCGGTGCCGGTATAATAATGATTTGGATTTAGCAACAAGGAGGTATCATTGACACCACTTGGCGGATCACCGAACGTCCATTGATATTGGGTGGCCGGATTCGGTAATGAACCATCGGCAATGGTACCTGTCATGGTAAACGAAGCGGTATCGGAAGGCAGGCAAATACCGGCCGGCATATCAAAATTGGCTATGGGATATGGTCCGATATACAAAGGCGTAACCAGGGTGTCTGAACGACAACCGCTGATTGTTTGTACCCACAACGAAGGACTATAATTTCCATAGGGTGAATAACTATGTGTTGTATTGCCGTTGGCCGGTGTATCTATGACGGATGTTACACCATCTCCAAAATCCCAGTTCCATAGGATGATAGACCCCGGGCCGGAAAGAGTTGATGTATTCGTGAATTGAAGACTATTTCCAACACAAAGCGGCGTCGATGTGGTAAACGAAGGTGTCGGTATGTTCGTCACTGTTATCTGCTGTATAGCCGTATCACTGAAACATCCAACGTTACTGATCATCCTGAATTTTACGGTATAAATACCCGGATTTTGATACTTATGTTTTGGATAGCGTACGCTGTCGGTGGTACCATCCCCAAAATCCCAGAACCATTTGTAAGAATAGGTTCCGGCCAGGTAGGCCGTCGTGTCCCGGAAATACACCGAATCGGTCACACAACCCGAATGATTCCAGTAGAAATCAGCCACGGGCGGATCATACACAGCCAGCTCAAAGTCATTCTCTACCGAACCACCACAACCTTCAACGGATGTCGTTCCGGCTGTAATGGAAATGG
>JBJTXG010000028.1:0-11703 GCA_046082125.1 Ferruginibacter sp.
TCGATGCCAGGTCCGATAAAATTTTTCTTTACCAATTCGGCTGTGTAGCGTCGGGTAATTTTTTCCAGTTCGTAAGTGGAGTAGTTTTTGGGATTGATTTTAATACCGCCTTTACCACCACCGAATGGAACGTTTACGATGGCACATTTGTAAGTCATCAGCGAGGCGAGTGCCATTACTTCATCCTGATTCACTTCATCGCTGAAGCGAATGCCCCCTTTACAGGGTGATTTATGCTGACTATGCTGGACGCGATACGCTTCGATGACTTCGATGTCGCCATTGTCCATCCGGACCGGGAAGCGCATTTGATACACACTGTTACAGGCTTTAATTTGTTCCAGTATACCCCGATCCCAATTGGTGAACTCGGCGGCTTTTTCAAAACTTTTTTCAACACTCTGAAAAAAGCTATAGTGTTGGTTGGCAGACATGTAGGTTGGTTTGATGATTTTGCAATGTAGGAGAAAATTCAAGAACCCGGCTTATTTTCTTTTTCTATTTTTTTGAGGCGTCTTTCGATGCTGAACAGATAGAGAAACAATCCGGAGAGAATTAGTAAGCAAACGGCCACCACCGTGTATATCTTACCGTTACTGCGCAGCAGATCAGCCATTTCGGGCTCCGTGCCCGGGGTTGGCTGTGCGGTGGCAAAAACGGACGACAGGCAGCACACCAGCATTAGCCAGAAGAAACGTTGGTTACGAAGCAGTGTCTTCATACAGTTTTTTGTTTTTGATCAGTTCAATGCGGGTTTTTATGGTGGTAATCCAGAGGCCCAGTAAGGTCCAGCCGATTACGGCCGGGTAAAATATCACACGCATGCGCGCATCCATATCTTTATAATTGAGAGCCGGGTTGCCCTCATCGCCGCCGGGAGCACCGGGGTGCAGGCTGCCTACCATTCGGGGAATGATCCAGATGCTTGGAAACAGCATTGCGAACGCGAAAATATTATACACGGCACTGACCCGTGCGCGTTTATCCAGATCCGTTATGGAATCCCGTAATACAAAATATGCACCATAAATAAGCAAGGCGATGGCGGCTCCAATCAGTTTAGGTTCTTTGAGAATGCCACTCATGGATTGCCCCTGATCAGTGACCCAGGTGACCCGGGCCCACAAGACGCCGGTTAGATAGCCCAACAATCCAAATACAAATCCGGTGGTGGCAAAATCACGAGCCTGCAGGTCTGACACCAGACGACCTTTGTGCAAATACCGGATGCTATGAACAAAACTGCCTATAAACAGCAGCATCATGGAAAACCACATGCACACATGAAAAAAGGTGTTCCGGATCGTTTCGTTAAGAATGTCTTTTCGCGGCACATCAGCCAAGAAGCCAGCCACGATGGTGTATACCAGGAGCAGGATGCACAATATTTTCCACCAATGGTTTTTCAATACCGGGGAGATTGGGTGAATGCCGCAAAGGTAGGAGATTATCATTCCCTTATACAAAAATGGGGGTTAGTCTTTCCACAAATAAGGAAAGAGGATAATAGCCAAGATAACCACTAACAAATCCATCCCGGCTGTAAGGGCGGCTAACTGAATCAAGGCATTTTCACGAAAGACTTCGCCAAAAGCGGCTTTACTCAGGCGCATAATCAACAATAACTGGGGTAAGATGACCGGGAAACCCAAAATTGCCATCAAGGCAGCGGATTGCTGGGCTTTAGACGCAATGGCGCTCATCAGGGTAAACACCATGCTGATACCTACACCACCCAGCATGGCAATGCCCAGGAATAATCCGGGTCGCTGCGTTGGATCATCAAGAAACAAACCGAAAATGAAATAGGTGCATACAGATAGAATCATCATCAGCAGCATGTTGTATACCAGTTTGGCTAGAAGGAACGAAGCGGGGGATACCAGTGTTTGAAAATAGAGCAGTCTGGCTTTTGATTCCTGTAAAAAACTTTTGGCAACAGCATTCACGCAAACAAACAGTTGCATCATCCAAAACAACGCATTCCAGGTTTGATATGATGGCGCGTCGGGCAAACTCAGAAACAAAATGAAAATGGTGGATGAGAGGTACAACAGGATACCATATAAAGTATGTTTCTGACGCAACTCAAGCAGCACATCTTTTCTGATCAGTGTCCAAACTGCTTTATTCATAAATCAGGAGGCTGGTTGTACAGGTTCGAGGGCACATATCCGACAGCGGGCTTCGTACTTATCTTTCTCACCCAACAATACCTGGCCACCAGTGGCAACAGTACGATAGCTTATATGGGCAATGTTTCCGCATTTGACGCAGATGGCGTGTAATTTGGTTATGTAATCAGCGATAGCCAGCAACTGAGGCATCTGGCCGAATGGCTTTCCCTGGAAGTCCATATCCAGTCCGGCCACAATCACCCGAACTCCTCGATTGGCCAGGGTGATACAAACATCGGTAATGCCTTCATCAAAAAATTGCGCTTCATCGATGCCCACGACATCCACATCACCTACTTGGCTGAGAATATCGGCCGAACTTGGTACGGGTATCGAATGGATGGCATTGGTATCATGGCTAACGATGCGGGTATTGTCGTATCGGACATCGATGGCCGGCTTGAAAATTTCGACAGACAGGTTGGCGATTTTCACTCGTTTAAGCCGACGAATGAGCTCTTCGGTTTTGCCGCTGAACATACTGCCGCAGATGACTTCGATCCAGCCTCTCTTCTCACCCCGAAAATCAGGTTCTATGAACATTGTTGGTTGAATTTACAATTTGGTTTGTAACTTTATCGCGTGCCTGCAAAGTAAGGCCAAAAAACAGTATTTCTAACGCATCAACCCGCTTTTACATGCAACGAGTGGAAACACTCTGTGAAACCTTGCAAGAACAGTTGAGAGAAGGGGCATCCATCGAACAACTGTTAATGACCGTTCAGATGATTCAATCTGAACTGTTGCACCTGCAATCGATGTCACCTGAATCCGCTTCCCAGCATCAGATTGCCATCCATATCCCGTCTGCTTTTGAGCATATCTTAAATCCGCCACCAACCAACGAAGAGTCAGCAGATCGAGAGCACATCGTTCTTGAATTTGACATGGAAGAGATGGATCTTGAGTTGGAGGAGATGCGAAAAAATGCGGAGACAAAAAATACCATCAGTCTGAAAAACAGACCGGCTTTCCCCTTTGATCCGGTACAGGATATTCCTACTTTATCACAGCATATTGTTCATTCGCAACCGGTCGATGCCAAACCAGCAGAGCCGGTTGTTGCTAAGCCGGAACCGGTTTCCGAAAGGTCATCGGAGCAAAAGCCATCGGAGCCCATGCCCGAAAAACCCGTGATTCGTCCTTCAGAACAACTAACGACTACCTCACTGAATGATCGGTTAAAAGAAGAAAAGCGGGAGATCAGTGATACGCTCCAACAAGCGCCCATTAAGGATCTGCGTAAAGCCA
This sequence comes from Ferruginibacter sp., assembly GCA_046082125.1. Lineage (GTDB taxonomy): Bacteria > Bacteroidota > Bacteroidia > Chitinophagales > Chitinophagaceae > Ferruginibacter. The sequence goes on from JBJTXG010000028.1 coordinate 3,429, forward strand.
TTGGCATCAATGACCGCTATGTGTTTATTCAGTCGTTGTTCAAAGGCGATGAGGTTATGTTCGATCGCAGCATCAAAACCATCAATGATTTCGCCATTTACCCCGAAGCAGCGTTCTGGATCAAGCGGGAGCTCAAATTGAAACTAGGCTGGGAGGACGACTCCGATGTCGTTCATCAGTTTGATCAATTGGTTAAAAGACGATTCGCTGCAACATAATCTATAATCGTTGCCGTGGCCCCTGCTTGCGTTTGCACATAGTCCATGGCCCTGTTACCAGTTTCCTGTCGGATGTTCTCATCTAATTTCCAATCGCCAACTTGTTTTATGAGTTCCGTTGCTTGTTGAACCGAAAAGGCACAACCTTTTTGAATGAGATCTTTCGCTTCGGCTGAGCGCTGATAGGTTGGTCCAAAAATGACGGGTAGGCCATATACCGCCGCTTCGAGGATATTATGTATGCCTGCCCGATTAAATCCACCGCCTACATAGGCAGCTTGGCCATATCGGTATAGCCTCGACAATAAGCCAATGCGGTCGATGATAATGACCGAACCTGGCTCCACGCTTTTTTCACCCTGTTCCAGCTGGCTGTACAAAACATGGTTTGTAAATCGGATCGTTAGATCACGTAAGCGATCCGGGTTCACGTCGTGGGGAGCGATGATTAATCGAATCTCGGGAAATGCCTGGGTGAATGCGAACAGGATCGATTCATCGTCGGGCCAGGTGCTGCCGGCAACCAGTGTCCATGCCGGTGCGGTGATCGATTCGATAACAGGTAAAGAGGTTGATGCATCTCGAATGGTAATCACTCGGTCGAATCGCGTATCGCCGGCGACGATGGCATGGCCTTTTAAACCGATTGATTGCAGCAAAACGGCGGAGGTTTGATTTTGCACAAAGCACGTGTGAAAAAGGCGAAGCATGCCTCGCCACCACGCGCCATACCAGCGGAAGAAAATATGATCGTTTCTAAAATAGGCCGCAATCAACAACAACGGAATGTGTTGCTTGGATATAGCTTGTAAATGACAGAACCAGTAGTCGTATTTCACCCAAAGCACAATGGCCGGATTGATGATTTCGACGGTTTTTTGGGCATTGGCCGGATGATCGAGGGGCAGATAAACGACCCGATCCGCCAACGCATAGTTTTTTCGGACCTCATAACCGCTTGGTGAGAAAAAACTGACGACAACGGGGTAGCCAGGGAAACGCGATTTCAGTGCTTCCAACACCGGACGCCCTTGCTCAAATTCACCCAGACTAGCACAATGCATCCAGATCGTCTTCTGTGTGAACGGCGTGCCCAAACCGGCTTTTCGGCCTTGTACAAAAAGGCGGGCCTTTGCTTGCCAGGTGGCCGCCAATCGAATGCCGAAATCGTATAAAATGACTCCTAACCGGTAAAAAACGTACAAAGGCTGCAATTTTCTCAAAAATACACGCATTCGACGGCATTTTGGATCATAGAAACGTAATAACAATTTGAGCATCAAATTCATATCTTTGTGCCACTTAAAAAAACAGGGATGAGGCCATTGCAAATGGTAGATACCAAGAATCAGTATCTCCGTATCAAGGACGCGGTAGACCAAGCCGTAATCGCTGTGCTGGAAAGTTCACAATTCATTGGTGGTAAAGTAGTTAGCGATTTTGCCAATCAATTGGCACAATACCATCATAGCAAACATGTCATACCCTGTGCTAATGGCACGGATGCGCTTCAGATTGCCATGATGGCACTCGGGTTAAAACCCGGCGACGAAGTAATCACGCCCTCTTTCACGTACATTGCCACGGTCGAAGTGGCTGCCCTGCTGGGCATAAAGCCTGTTTTTGTAGACGTGGACGCCCGCACCTTCTGTATCCATCCGGAAGCCATCGAAAAGGCTATCACCCCCCGAACCAAAGCCATCGTGCCGGTTCATTTATATGGTCAGGCTGCCGATATGGAAGCGATCATGGACATTGCCCGCAGGCATAATCTCTACGTGATTGAAGATAATGCTCAGGCTATCGGTAACGTGTACCGTTTTTCCGATGGTACAACCCAAAAAACAGGAAGCATCGGACATATCGGTTGTACTTCGTTCTATCCCTCCAAAAACCTCGGCGCGTTCGGTGATGGCGGCGCTATTTTCACCAATGATGATGCCTTAGCCGACTTGCTTCGTATGATTGCCTCTCACGGACAGAGTAAGCGTTATTACCACGACGTGGTTGGTTGTAATTCTCGACTGGACGCCATTCAAGCGGCCATTCTGCAAATTAAACTGCAGCATTTGGATGCGTATATTGACGCCCGACGAAATGCCGCTGATGTCTACGACAAGGCTTTTGCCGGAGAGGCACGATTGGATATTCCGTATCGCGATCCGAATAATAGACATGTATTCCATCAATATACACTCATCGTACACGACGTATCCCGAGATGCCCTCAGTCAGTACTTGACCGAAAAGGGTATACCCAACATGATTTATTATCCGGTGCCGGCGCACCGACAAAAAATGTTTGATGCATTTGGGGGCCGTGACGCTGATTTGCCGGTGACCGACTGGCTGACGGAGCGCGTGATTTCACTACCCATGCATACCGAACTCGATGAAGAACAACAATCATTTATTGCCAATACCGTCCTTGATTTTATTCAAAACGCATAATTCATGAAAATTGCAGTTGTTGGAACCGGATATGTTGGGTTGGTAACCGGTACTTGTTTCGCTGAAACAGGCAACCAGGTTTATTGCGTGGACGTGGACGTACAAAAAGTAGAAAAACTTCGTAGTGGACAAATCACTATTTACGAGCCGGGTCTTGAAAAATTATTTTTACGGAATATCAAAGAGCATCGATTATTCTTCACCACCTCACTCGAGGAAGCTGTAATACAATCAGACGTCATTTTTCTGGCCCTGCCTACTCCGCCAGGTGCTGATGGAAGTGCCGACTTATCAGCGGTTTTAAATGTTGCGTCTGCCCTTGGGAACATCCTGAAATCAAACCAATACAAAGTAATTGTTGACAAGTCGACGGTGCCGGTGGGAACGGCCGACCTAGTGCGCGATACCATTTTAGCCAACGGCTCAGCCAACAGGACCATTGATTTTGATGTAGTGAGTAACCCGGAGTTTCTGCGGGAGGGCTTTGCCGTAGAGGACTTCATGAAGCCGGATCGGGTAGTGATCGGCTCGGATACTGATCGGGCCTTTCAGGTCATGCAGGAACTGTACGCGCCATTTGTTCGGCAGGGCAATCCAATTATTCGCATGGATGTTCGTTCGGCTGAACTCACCAAATATGCAGCCAACTCATTCCTGGCGGTAAAAATCAGTTTCATGAATGAAATTGCCCAGCTCTGTGAACGAATGGGAGCTGATGTTGATCATGTGCGAAAGGGCATCGGCAGCGACGACCGAATAGGCAAACGGTTTCTATTTTCCGGTATCGGCTATGGCGGCAGCTGTTTTCCTAAAGATGTACTGGCTTTATCACATTCATCGATAACCTACGGGTATGACTTTCGTATACTCGATGCCGTTATAAATGTCAATGCAGCACAAAAATTACACCTGTTGCCCAAAATAGAGTCCTATTTCGGCGGATCGGTATCCGGCAAGCGACTGGCACTCTGGGGACTGGCATTCAAACCAAACACGGATGATATCCGACAGGCACCGGCGTTCGACATGATCAGGGCTCTGCTGGATCGTGGCGCCTCGGTTTGCGCCTATGATCCGGAAGCGATGCCCAACGCCAAACAACACTGGGGTGAGGCCATTTCGTTTGCGGACTCGCAGTATGGTGCATTAGAAGGAGCCGATGCGCTCATCATTGCTACGGAGTGGAATGAGTTCAGAACACCTGATTTCGAGCGCATCGCGTCATTGCTTCATCACAAAGCCATTTTCGACGGTCGAAACCTGTTTGAATTGAATACCATGCGGTCGCTGGGCTTTCATTATGAAAGCGTCGGCCGACAGCCTGTCAAAAACCGATGAACAAACAGCCACGCATACTCATTACCGGCGCGGCCGGTTTTCTGGGGTCGCATTTGTGCGACCGCTTCGTGCAAGAGGGATATCATGTCATTGGGATGGATAACCTGATCACCGGCGATATGCGTAATATCCAGCACTTGTTTCCATTGGCCTCTTTTGAGTTTTATCATCATGATGTATCGAAGTTCATTCACGTGCCCGGTCATCTGGATTTTATTCTGCATTTTGCCTCACCGGCCAGTCCAATTGATTATCTACGCATTCCCATTCAAACATTAAAAGTGGGTTCATTGGGTACACATAATTGCCTAGGGCTCGCACTGGCTAAAAAGGCCCGCATTCTAGTTGCGAGTACCAGTGAGGTATATGGGGATCCGCTTGTTCATCCACAGCCGGAGGATTATTGGGGAAATGTAAATCCGGTAGGACCAAGAGGAGTGTATGACGAAGCCAAACGATTTCAGGAAGCGATGACCATGGCATCCCATACGTTTCATCAGGTCGATACGCGCATTGTGCGCATTTTCAACACGTACGGTCCGCGTATGCGTCTCAACGATGGGCGTGCCTTACCGGCATTTATTGGACAGGCACTTCGCGGAGAAGATTTGACCGTTTTCGGCGATGGAACCCAAACACGAAGTTTCTGCTATGTGGATGATCAGGTTGAAGGTATTTTCCGCTTACTCATGAGTGATTATGTACAACCCGTCAATATCGGTAACCCCGATGAAATAAGTCTAAACGAGTTTGCCCATGAGATTCTGAAACTAACCGGATCCCATCAACAGATTGTATACAAGGAGTTGCCTATCGATGATCCAAAACAACGCCAACCCGATATTCGTAAAGCCAAAGAGTTGTTGAATTGGGAACCTCATGTAAGCAGAGCCGAGGGACTTCGGCGAACGTATGATTATTTCAAAAAATTCAGCCAGGAGGATCTGCAAAAACAGCCTATCGATTTTCATACATCCACAAAGAGTAGCATATACACGAATTAAAAGTAAACAAACAATTATTCATCACCTTTTATATTTCAAACCATGTTTCAAGAACTCCTCGACAAAAAAAAGAAATTAGCTGTAATTGGTCTTGGATACGTAGGCTTGCCCATTGCACTCGAATTCGCCCGAAAAATCAGTGTAATTGGTTTTGATATCAACGCCGAACGTATCGACATGATGAAAAACGGGATTGATCCCAGCCAAGAACTGGACCGTAGTGCATTTGAAAACTGTGACATCGTTTTTACCAACAGCCTCGATGTGCTTCGGGAAGCCAATTTTTTTATTGTGGCCGTTCCAACACCCGTTGATGAACATAATGTGCCGGATCTCCGGCCAGTACAGCGGGCAAGTGAAACGATTGGTAAAGTGCTAAAAAAAGGGGATTATGTTGTTTTTGAGAGTACTGTTTATCCCGGATGTACCGAAGAAGATTGCGTACCGATCATAGAGAAGTTTTCAGGCTTGAAAATGGTGGAAGATTATAAAATCGGATACTCACCGGAGCGAATCAATCCAGGCGATAAAGAACACACCATCACAACTATTGTCAAAGTAGTCAGTGGCTGTTGTACTGAAAGTCTTGACCTCATTGCCAAGGTATACGAACTCGTGGTGAAAGCCGGTGTTCACCGCGCGTCGTCCATCAAGGTGGCAGAAGCAGCTAAGATCATTGAGAACACCCAGCGTGATTTGAATATCGCGTTGATGAATGAATTATCGATCATCTTTGATCGGATGAATATTAACACGTTTGAAGTACTGGAAGCGGCCGGTACCAAATGGAATTTTCTCCGTTTCCAACCGGGCCTGGTGGGTGGCCATTGTATCGGGGTAGATCCATACTACCTTACTTATAAATCCAAGGAGCTGGGATACGACAGTCAGGTGATCCTCGCCGGGCGCGTGATTAATGATGGGATGGCAGGCTACGTTGCAAAAAAAGTGATTCAACACATCATACAGCATTGTGGGAACGTAAAAGACAGCAAAGTGCTGATCATGGGCGCCACATTTAAAGAGAATGTCAGTGATATCCGAAACAGCAAAGTCGCTGATGTGGTTAACGAGTTAAAAGCATTTTCGCTGAATGTCGATGTGGCAGATCCGCATGCCGACAGCGACGAACTGAAACATGAATACGGTTTCGGCCTATCCGATTCATTGTCGGCTGATTATGATGCCGTGATTGTCACCGTTCCCCATGACCCTTACAAAAGCATGGATGATGACTATTTTTCCTCCATCACCAAATCCAATGCAATCATTGCCGATTTGAAAGGTATTTTCCGCAACAAGATACACAGTCGCAAATACTGGAGTCTCTGATCAACCAAAAAAAATCATATGTTTCACACGAAAGATCTTTCCAAGCATTCGTTTTTGATTACCGGCGGAGCGGGATTTATCGGCAGCCATATTGCTGAATATCTTTTATTACATGGTGCCGGAAAAGTGCGCGTATTGGATAATATGGTCAATGGTTTCGAAAAGAATCTTGATATCTTACGATCCTACCCGGCATTTGAGTTTATCCAGGGTGATATACGGGATGCAGCGGTATGCCAAAAAGCCTGTGAAGGAATCGAGTATGTAAGTCATCAGGCCGCATTGGGTTCAGTGCCACGATCCATCAAGGAGCCGGTTTATTTTAATGACGTGAATGTGGGTGGGTTCATGAATATGCTCAAAGCGGCTGTAGATGCCGGTGTGAAAAGCTTCGTGTATGCGTCGTCGTCATCTGTGTATGGCGATGAGCCTACATTGCCTAAAACTGAACAACGAATCGGAAATTGCCTGTCGCCCTACGCCGCGACCAAGAAAACCAACGAGCTCTACGCGCAGGTCTTTGCGGATGTGTATGGTATTCGACTTATGGGCTTCCGTTATTTCAATATTTTCGGACCCCGCCAAGATCCGGATGGTCCATACGCGGCCGTTATTCCTTTGTTTGTGAAAGGGATTATTCATCAATTACCTGTTTATATTAACGGCGACGGTGAACAGACCCGTGATTTTACCTTTGTGGCCAATGCGGTTCAGGTGAATGTCAAGGGAATGCTTTCCGACAACCCGAATGCGTTTCGCCAGGTATATAATGTAGCCTGTGGCGACAGCTTCACGGTTAATCAATTATATCAGCAATGTGCCCAAACCCTGGGCAGTACCTGGGCACCCACGTATCGTGAGCCCCGCGCCGGTGATATTCGAAATTCGCTGGCGGACATTAGTCTAGCGAAAGCACACCTCGGATACGAACCGGTCAAGCGATTTGAGGCCGGCCTGATTGAAACCATCGAATTCTTTAAACAGCAATACGCCTAATAAATCATCATGCCATTTATCGCTACGGAATTTCCCGGGTTAGTTGTTTTTGAACCGGTTGTACATGCCGATAGTCGGGGTTATTTTTTTGAATCATACAATGAAAAAACCTGTATAGATGCCGGCGTCGTCGCCCATTTCGTACAGGACAATCAGGCTCGCTCCGTATATGGGGTCATCCGAGGTTTGCATTATCAGCTTGAACCCTATCCGCAAACCAAATTCATTCGCGCATTGAGCGGAACTATTTTAGATGTGGTTGTTGATATCCGAAAAGGTTCACCAACCTATGGCCGTCATTTTTCGATAGAACTTTCTGCCGAAAACAAGAAGCAACTCTTCATTCCAAAGGGATTTGCACACGGTTACTCTGTACTGAGTGAGACGGCCGAAGTCTTTTACAAATGTGAGGGCTTCTACAATAAAGAAGCGGAAGGCGGTTTGAACCTGGCGGATCCATCGCTGGGCATCGATTGGCGGATTCCGTTGGAGAAACGGATTATTTCCGAAAAAGACCTCAGACATCCCAATGTCGATAACTGTCTAAATAATTTTATTTTTCAATCCTGATTGCTTTGGCCAAACAAGTACAAACCATAGTGGTAACAGGTGCCGACGGACAAATGGGACAATCCTGCCGGTCGCTCACCAAGGCCTATCCACAGGCTCGTTTGCTGTTTACCGGGAAAGCAGATTTGCCCATTACGAATCGGGAAGCCGTGTTGACTTTTTTTAAAAAACACCGACCGGATGCCTGTATCAACGCAGCCGCCTACACGAAAGTGGATCAGGCTGAATCCGAAATAGAACTGGCTTTCAGCGTGAATGCCGATGCCGTTGGTTATAGTCGAAGATTTTGATGTTGTTGTAGAGTTCCTCTTTGACGGTCGTCCAATCGGGCAGGTCTTTGGCGAGGGGATGGTTTTTTTCCAGGTAA